>JAYYQC010000238.1:0-10000 GCA_036128675.1 Myxococcota bacterium
GCTATCTCTTCGAAGAAGATGCAATACACTTTCATCAGATCCATAAAGACGCCTGCGATCGCCATGCAGTGGCCGACTATGCACACTACAAAAAGTGGTGTGACGATTACTTCTACATCAAGCACCGTAACGAACGTCGGGGGCTTGGTGGAATATTCTTCGACAACTTAAAGGCCGAGGATAAAGAGACTTGCTTTGCATTCGCGCAGGACTGTGCAAGGTCATTTCTTCCGTCCTACCTTCCTATTTTGGAACGACGAAAAGATTTGCCATTCACCGACAAGCACAAAGCTTGGCAACAACTCAGGCGAGGGCGCTACGTCGAGTTCAATCTGGTCTATGACCGAGGAACCACCTTCGGTCTGCGCACAAACGGTCGCATCGAAAGTATCCTCATGTCCTTACCGCTGACCGCCCGCTGGGAATACTGTCACGAGCCAGCGCCAGGCAGCGAAGAAGCGAAGCTCGTTGCGCTCTTAGAGAATCCCCGCGCATGGGTGGTATGAAAAGCTATAGCCTAGAGGAACTCACTGAGAGCTTCGTGCAACTCGACGAGGTTCGCCTTCACACCGTGAGTCTAGGCCCAGAAGACGGTGAGCTTGTGATAATGCTTCATGGGTTTCCAGAGTATTGGTACTCATGGCGACATCAGCTGCCGTTTTTAGCTTCTCGAGGATATAAGGCTGTCGCTGTTGACCTAAGAGGATTCAACCTCAGCTCTAAACCCCAGGGACTAAGCTCTTATCGCTCTGAGACAGTTGCGCGCGATATTTCACAGTTGGTCAAATCACTGGGACGCGAAAACGCGCATATCGTCGGCCATGACTGGGGCAGTGCGGTCGCTTGGATATTCGCAATGCGCCACAGCGCACAACTTAAGTCACTCGCAATTTTGAATCTTCCACATCCACTTCAGATGGTCGAAGGATTCAAGCACTGGGAGCAAATTAAGAAAAGTTGGTATATTGGATTTTTTCAGCTGCCATTCCTCCCTGAAAAATTTCTCAAGTATGACAATCACTGGGTTCTTCGATGGCTTATGAAAAATGACCCTGTGCAACCCGAAGTGTTTAGCGAAGAAGACATCGAAAAGTTTATTCACGCATTTGAAGGGCAAAACGCCTGGCGTTCGACGATCGCTTACTACCGTGCTCTACGTTACGAAAAGCTTTGGAGCATTGAGAATCGTATGGAGGTGATAGAATCTCCGACGCTTATTTTGTGGGGGAAGCAAGATCGCTTTCTTGATCACAACTTTGCCGAACCTCCCCGACACTGGGTTCCCAACCATCAGCTATTCTTTCATGAAGAAGCGAGCCATTGGCTTCAACAAGACCAACCACAATGGGTCAACGAGCATCTTGAGAAGTTCTTGGCGTCTATCGATGCCTAAGACCAGCTTTCGACGTAACCTTAAATCGGTCGCTACCCTCGCCCTACCTCTCGCTCTCACTCAGTTGAGTCAGCACTCGATGAGTTTCGTCGATACTGTCTTTATCGGAAGAGTTGGTGAACTTGAGTTGGCCTCGACCGCCCTTGGTTCATCGCTTTTTTTCACCACATGCATCATCGGTTTTGGAATTCTCCATGGCCTCGATACCATCATCGCTCAAGCGTTCGGGCGACAAGAACCGGACAGTGCGCGGCGCGCCTTGGTCCAAGGCACCTATCTCGCATTTATCTGGAGCTTTTTGACCGCTGGCGTGGCCTGGCTTGTGACTTATGGAACACGGTTCATCGGCACAGATCTTCAGATCGCAGAGGGTGCCCTGGAGTATATGGAGGGTAGACTTCCCTCTATCCTCCCAATGTTTCTAGTCGTCGCGCTGCGAAGCTTTTTACAGGGTGCGCACATCACACGCCCCATCCTCAGCGCAGCTATTATAGCCAATATGGTCAATCTCGTCTTGGATGCGTTGGTTTTAATGGGACCAAGTTATGCCTTTCAAGCCGGGTGGATCTCCGAGAGCTTGAATATGGAGTTTGGTCCCTGGGGCCTGGCGGTGGTCAGCAGTGTAGCCAGCTTAATTCAGCTCTTGGTGATGTATGGCCCTATCAAACGCCATTTTCCGGTCGAGAGCATTCCACCTTTCGATGCACACACTCAGCGCCTCATTTTCCGTATCGGCTTTCCGCTCAGTATTCAGCTTCTCGCGGAAATTGGTGTCTTCTCAACCGTGCTGATCCTCATTTCGAGAATTGATGCGGCCTCAACTGCCGCACACCAGGTCGCTCTCTCGATTGCGAGTTTAACCTTCGCAGTCTGTTTGGGTATCGGTGCAGCTACATCCGTAGCGGTGGGGCGAGCGGTAGGCGCAGGCGAGCGGCGCACTATGGTTGAGTCTGGTTTCGCGGGAATTTTCTTAGGAATAGGCTTCATGAGTGTCACAGCCTGCTTAATGTGGCTTTTTCCGCGAGCGGTGTCGTCGACGATTACGAGCGAAGCCTCGGTTCTTTCCCTCGCATCGCAACTGATCATCATCGCTGGATTTTTCCAAATAGTGGACGGAATTCAAGCAGTTGCTGCCGGCGCGTTGCGAGGCCTCGGGTTGACCCGCTTCTCATCGATAGCCAATCTGCTCGGACACTGGGCCTTCGGCCTACCCCTGGGGCTTTGGCTCGCATTTGAGCAAGGGTACGGTGTCGTTGGACTTTGGTGGGGCCTTACGTCCGGTCTCACCGTAGTTGCGCTTGCGCTCACCTGGAAGTTCGTGCAGGTGAGTCGTAGAGATATCACGAGCTTTCGGGTGTAAGAGGAGCGCGATGCTCGCGTGGTTGGAGGGAACCATGAAGAACTACCTAGAGTTATTGTCCCATGTCATGGAACACGGGACCTTTAAAGATGACCGTACCGGGACCGGAACGAAAAGTGTCTTTGGTTACCAGATGCGCTTTGATCTGAGCCAAGGATTCCCAGCTGTCACCACTAAGAAATTACACTTTCGCTCAATCATTCATGAACTGCTGTGGTTCATCAAAGGCGAAACGAATATTGCCTATCTCAAAGAGAACAAAGTCTCAATTTGGGATGAATGGGCGAACGAGAACGGAGACCTTGGGCCTGTCTACGGCGCGCAGTGGCGTCACTGGCGAGATCCAGATGGAGGCGAGGTCGATCAGCTTAAGGAACTCCTCAGCCAGCTTAAGACGAACCCAGACTCGCGGCGTCACATCATTAGTGCCTGGAATGTTGCTGATTTGCCAAAGATGGCTTTGATGCCGTGCCATACACTCTTTCAGTTCTATGTGGCCGATAATAAGCTTTCGTGCCAACTCTATCAGCGGAGTGCAGATCTCTTCCTGGGCGTTCCGTTCAACATAGCATCTTACGCCTTGTTGACACACATGATTGCGCAAGTCTGTGATTTCGAAGTTGGCGATTTCGTACATACATTCGGAGACGCACATATTTACACAAATCATTTCGAGCAGGTAACCAAACAACTGGGTCGAGAACCTCGAGCCCTGCCTAAGCTTTGGCTTAATCCTGAGATTCGAAACCTTGAAGACTTTGCCTACGAAGATATCGAGATTCGCGATTATGACCCGGCTCCCGGAATCAAGGCACCGGTTGCAGTCTAATGCCAAACTTAAGTTTAATCGCAGCGATGACCAGAGACCATGTTATCGGACTCGACGGAGATATGCCCTGGCATCTTCCCGCTGACCTCGCCCACTTTAAACGAGTTACCTCGGGCAAGACCGTGATCATGGGGCGAAAGACCTTCGACAGCATCGGCCGGCCCTTACCGAAGCGGCGAAACATCGTTATCACGCGGAATGCGCAATGGACCCACGAGGGGGTAGAAGTAGCGCACTCACTTGAAGCCGCGATCGCTCTCACAAAGGATGAAGAGGAGACGATGATTATCGGTGGAGCAACGCTCTACTCCGCTTCTCTAAGCGAAGCCAATCGGCTCTATATTACCTGGATCGATGCCGAAGTGAGGGGCGACACACATTTTCCCAAATGGACTGATGAGGCATTTAAGCTCAAGTCTGAGGAATTTCGCCCTAAAGACGCCAAGAATTCATACGATCTGACCTTCTGTACTTACGAGCGGATCTAGATTCAATCTCACGAAACCCTTGGCGTTATGGACAAGTTATGGCATGAGCACCGCTCAGCCGAGCGCCCATGCGAGCTCAGGCACTATTCGATGCTCGTCATCAATTGTTCAGCCCTAAAGAAGGGCCTACAGAGGAGAACACAATGGGAAAAGGTGATATCCGTACTAAGCGCGGCAAAATCATCCGAGGAACTTACGGTAAAACTCGGAACCGCAAGGTAAAGACCAAGTACGAAGATCAGGTAGCTAAGCAGCAAGCATAATTGCTCTCAGCTCGAAGAAACGTAAGGCGAAGCCAGTGCTCAGTTAGGCACCGGCTTCGCCTTTCGTCGTTTTTATCTCAATGATGACAGGGATACTCAGAGCTATCTCTAAGCGCGCGCTCTTAAGAATTCTTCAAGTTTACGCAGCGCTTCGCCTCGATGACTACGTGCATTCTTCGCTTCTGGGCTAAGCTCTGCTGAGGTGCACGCTCCGCTATCTACCAAGAAAATCGAGTCATATCCGAAACCGTTATCACCAGCCTCTTCAAAACCAATTTCCCCCTCGAAGGTTCCCTCGAAAAAGTGAGTTTGTTCTTCGCCTGGTAACCTCAAGGCCAGCGATGCAACAAAGCGGGCACTTCTCTCACCGACAGGTACCTCTTTAAGGGCATCGAGTAACTTGAAACGATTCGCAGCATCTTGAGCTTCACCGGTTTGTGGAATTCCCGCATAACGCGCTGAATGAATCCCAGGTGCGCCATCAAGTGCATCAACCACAATACCCGAATCGTCTGCCACCACGGCGTCCCTGCCGTCGCAGGCTTCGAAGGCCGCCAATGTTTTGATTTCGGCATTCGCTGCGAAGGTCGAGCCGGTTTCTTCGATGTCGCCAAGCCCCAAGTCTGAGATATCGGTTACCTCATAACCCAGAGGTTCCAGGACCTGACGGAACTCTCGTAGCTTACCTTTATTGGAGGTTGCGACGCGAAGTTTCATTAAAGGACAACCCGTACGCGGTCGCGATTAAAGGGTTGTGCAATCGCTTTTTTCTGAAGCTCAACCAGCTTTGGCATGCCTTCAAACGCATAATCGAGCATCTGATTTAGCTGAGCACGGGTATATGTCGATTCCTCACCGGTACCTTGTACTTCTGCCAGTTCACCGTTGCCGGTCATCACGATGTTCATATCGACGTCAGCACGCGAGTCGAGGTCATAATCGAGGTCGAGAAAGACATCGCCATCGACGACGCCTACTGAAATTGCTGCCATGTGGTCTTTGAGGACATCTGCCACTTTCACCGCGCCTTCGGTCTTTTCCTCGAGGCGCTGCAGCGCGAGATGAAGCGCAATCCATGCACCTGTAATACTGGTAGTTCGAGTACCACCATCTGCCTGGATTACATCGCAATCGACAGTTACAGACCGCTCGCCCAGAGCTTCTAGGTCAACAATTGCGCGAAGGGAACGACCGATAAGTCGGCTGATCTCTTGAGTTCGACCGTTTACTTTGCCGCGATAGGAATCACGTGGACGACGGCCTGTCGTCGCGCGAGGCAGCATGTCGTATTCGGCTGTCACCCAACCTTTGCCACTGTCTTTCATCCAACGCGGGACGGATTCATCGATGGAAGCAGTGCAGATAACGTGGGTAGAACCACATTCAATCAGGACGCTTCCTTCAGGGTGTTCGATATAATGCGGGGTTACCGCAAACGGACGGAGTTGATTCTTTTCTCGTGCAGTCATGCGCACTTAGTGGTCGAGAGAGACGTAAATTGTCAAGCACTCAGTGCGCAAATCAATGAAAAGCCTAGGCTCCTGTGCGGAGCGCTTCCAATGACGCCGCCAGCTTACCAAGCTCAGCGGATGAAACGCCACTTACCTCAGCAGAGGCCTGCCAACTCTTTAGAAAAAAGAGGGTTTGGTCTCCCACTTTCGTAAAGTGCACACGCAGGTATGTCTCAATCGGTAAAGGGAGAAGATGGGGTGCAACCTTAAGTCCAACCTTCACCCAAAATGCGCTGAAAAAGCGCGACCAGAGAGGTCGTGATTTACCCTTAACCGCCTCGACGATACCAAGTGTATCGCCCATCGCACGAAGCGCAGACTCGAGCCAACGCCCTCGGGCTAACCCGTCAAATTTCCACCCCTCCAACTCCAACGCAGCGAGCAGAGGCATCATCACGGCGGTTGGAAATGCACTCATCCCGGTGACATCTGGATGCGCCACAGCCGGCTGCTTTCCACGCTTCAACACCCCTAGGACTTCCGCGACACCTTCTTTGGGACCAGAGAATGGACTGGGGCCCAGTGGAGGAAAGTAAAAAGCCCAGCCCGGCTCAACAGAGGCTTCGTCCTCCAAGGGTGCCCAATAAGCGATGAGTGAGATCATACCATTGATGAGTTTCGTCTCTGGATAACGTTCTAGCACCCAATTGCGGTCATCAAGACCAGGCAAAAGCGAAATCAAGAGAGGAGCATCCTCACCGGCCGTGCTCAACTTTGCTAAGAAAGCTTCGACCATATCGGAACGTAGCGCAGTCGATGAAATACTGATCCAGACCTGGTCGTAGGCGGCGACGTCCAAGTCTTCGAGCGACGAAATCGCCCGGCTTGGGCGATAGGATAACGCTGAGCACTTACCCACCACTCCCTGATTGAGAGGGTAGAGTGACGTCGCCTCTAGAACGCTCTCCTGGTACTTCGGCTTTACGAAATAGGTGACCGATGCGCCGCCTTGCTCCAGATGGTAGCCATAGGTCATGCCTACCGCCCCAGCCCCAAGCATCAAAACTCTCGGTGCATCGGTCGCCGACATTAGCTCAGTGCTCGCGTCATCAAATCCGAGACCAAAGCACTAAACGCCGCCGGATTATCCAACTTGCCACCTTCGGCCAAGAGAGCTTGACCATGGAGAAGCTTCGCATAGTCCCCAATAGTTGCATCTGCTTGGTCAGCATCAAACTTAGCCTGCAGCTTTTCGAGAATTGGGTGATTTGGGTTTACTTCCAGGATGCGCTTGCTCTTAGGGACATCCTGCCCCATCGCTTGCATCAACTGCTCCATCTGTGGCGAAATATCGTTTTGGTCCACAACCAAACAAGCCGCTGACTTTGTCAGCCGACTTGAAAGACGAACCTCTTTGATATCTTCGTCCAGGGTTTCTTTGAGCTTTTCAAGCAAGGAACCGAAGGTCTCGGCTTTAGCGTCGAGCTCTTCTTTTTCTTTTTCCTGGTCATCGGACAGCGATACTTCGCCGCGACTTACGTTGACCAATTTGAGTTCTTCGAACTCAGGAACCATCTGAAGCCAAACTTCATCAACTGGATCAGTGAGGAACAAAACTTCGTACCCCTTATCCAAAAACGACTCCAGGTGCGGTGAGGATTCAATCGCGACCCGAGATGACCCAGTCATGTAATAGATCGCTTCTTGACCTTCTTTCATGCGGTCTTTGTACTCAGCGAGACTAACCAACGCATCCGGTGACGCAGTCGACTCAGCCTTCAAGAGACCCAACAAAGTATCTCGTTGGTCACCATCGTGGTAGATGCCTTCTTTTAGAACTGTACCGAACTCGCGCCAGAAGCTGTTGTACTTTTCCTCGTCATTGTTCTTAAGTGACTTCAAAGCGTCCAGGACCTTTTTAACGACCCGTTTGCGAATAGCCTGCACTTGTCGGTCTTGCTGAAGGATCTCACGTGAAATATTCAAATTGAGATCTTCTGCATCAACAACCCCACGTAGGAAGCGCAGATATTCCGGGACCAATTCTTTCGAATCTTCCATGATAAATACGCGTTTCACATAGAGCTTCACACCGATCTTGTGTTCGGCATGGAATAGAGTACTTGGGGCTTTGGTAGGCAAAAAGAGAAGTGCCTGATAATTGAAGGTACCCTCTGCCTTGAAAGCAATTGTCTCAAGTGGGTCGGTCCAATCGTGAAAGGTCTGCTTGTAGAATGCGGTGTACTCATCGGCTTCGACTTCAGACTTGGACTTGGTCCATAACGCCTTCATCGAATTCAGGGTCTCAAGCTTCTTAACCTTGATGGTGTCGCCGCCATCCTCCGCCTCACCGTCGGCGTTGAGTTTTGCTTCCTCTCGCTCTACTTCGAGCTTCACCGGATAGGAAACGAAGTCGGAGTATTTCTTCACGATATCTCGGAGAACCCACTCCGATGTGAAGTCTCGAAGGCCGTCGTCTTCGTTGACTGGCTTAAGGGTCAAAGTAATCGTGGTTCCCTGAGATGCTCGCTCACTCTCTTCGATAGAATAACCTTCCCCTCCGGTCGCGCTCCAACGAAAGGCCTGTGACTCGCCAGCCCGACGGGTGAGGAGCTCCACTTTGTCCGCAACCATGAACGCCGAATAAAACCCGACGCCGAACTGCCCGATCAGGTCAGCCGAGAGCCCGCTGGCCTCTTTCTGCGCTTTAATTTTATTGATGAACTCTTTGGTCCCAGACTTCGCGATTGTTCCGATATTCTCGATAAGTTCTTCACGTGACATACCAATTCCGTTGTCACTAATCGTCAAAGTCCGGCCCTCGGTATCCACGTCGAGTGCAATCGATAGCTCAGCATCATCTGAGAGCAGAGCTTGGTTCTCGATTGCCTCGAAACGCAGCTTATCCAAAGCGTCGGAAGCGTTGGAAATCAGCTCGCGCAGGAAGATCTCACGGTTCGAATATACCGAATGCGCCATGAGCTCGAGGATCTGAGCTGCTTCGGTCTGAAAGGTAAAGTTCTCGCTTGAAGACATGGTCTTAACTCCTTCGTTCATTTACGGACTCGGCCCGTCCGTCCTCACCCTATGTGGGTGCAAATTGCCGAACGGCAAGGGGGTAGCGAGAATTTCGAGTTGTTTCAAGACGCTGAGCTAGGCGAGCTCAGCCTTTGGCTAGAATCTAGAAAAATTCTTCAGCTTAACAGGGTATTAGATTGTTTCTGAATATT
Organism: Myxococcota bacterium; assembly: GCA_036128675.1. Classification (GTDB taxonomy): domain Bacteria; phylum Myxococcota; class XYA12-FULL-58-9; order XYA12-FULL-58-9; family JABJBS01; genus JAYYQC01. The sequence continues at coordinate 9,015 of JAYYQC010000238.1, forward strand.
TTATCGAAAGGCGTCTCATGCGTTCAATTCTCTGCCGTGAGGACCGCAGTATGCATTGGGTCGCTGCTCATCGCGGTCTGAGCCGGAAAACGCACCTCAAAACGCACGCCCTTATTCTTCTCGCTGGTCAGCTCCATCGTCCCGCCAAAGGACCCTGTCACCAAATTCATGATAATGCTTAGACCCAAACCCGTTCCCCCGCGCTCACGCGCAGTGGTATAAAACGGCTCAAATACACGTTCCTGCTGTTCTTTTGAGATGCCATTTCCGTCGTCTTCGTAAACCCACGTAACGGTTCCTTCCTCAAGAGCTGCGGAGACCTTTATCGAGCCATGCTCCCGCCCATGAAAGCCGTGAAGAAGTGAGTTTTGAACCAAGTTCGTCAGAAGCTGAGCGTAGGCACCCGCTGGTCCGAAAATACGAATCTTTTCGGCAATCGATTGTTCTACCTCGACATTGCTGCGCTTAATCTTTGTCTCCAAGCCGCGTAAAATATCACGCGTGTAGAGACCGAGATCAAACGTGCGCATCGTCCCGGATGCCTGGTCGGCTGAGACTTGTTTAAAGCTCATGATGAGCTCGGCAGCGCGCTGTAGGTTGTTGAGGATAATATCCTCCGCTTCACGCAGAGTTTGAAGCCCACCGACCAGCGAAGACTTCTTCAGCGTGTTCTGTGCAAGATGGTTTTCGAGATCGCGGATTACCTCGTCCATCCTTGAGCTGGCGGTGATCCCAATACCAATGGGCGTGTTAATTTCATGGGCGATGCCCGCCACCATGTCACCGAGCGCGGCCATTCGTTCAGACTGAGCAAGCTGTTTCTGGCTCTTCGTCAAATTTGCATGCGCCTTTGCAAGCTCAAGCCGACGTTCATCAACTTGCTCTTCGAGCCGGTGGCGTTGACGTTCAAGATCTTCTCGCAGCCAGTTCATTCGCTCACTCATCGCAACCGCCATGATTGCGAGCTGCAACGCTGAGCCCACCAT
>JAYYQC010000239.1:0-10000 GCA_036128675.1 Myxococcota bacterium
CATTGCAACCGATGTATCAATACCAACGTCCAGCCCACCTAAGAGTGAGCCGACCTCCAGCAGCGCCGCCCCCAAAAAGGGAGTCCAAGACGATACAAAAAGCTGGCTTGCTCGATGGCCCCGCCAAGCATCCTGAATTGCTCCGAGATAACTGATTGTCATCATGAGGCTTGCTGCCGGTAAAGCCACGAGGTTCGCCCAGGTTAGTGGCAGAACATAACCGATCAACGCCCCTACCAACGTGATAACTGCCAGTACTTGTTGTAGTGCGAAGAGTCGAGGCCACCGCTTGTGAACCTGAAGATACACTCGAATAAACGCAATCCACGAAATCGCAGCCAACCCCAAACCAAAAGCCCTGACTGTATCAGAACCGAAAGCACTGGCCCCATAGATCAAGGCATAAGCTGTACCATCGAGCTCAGATTGCATCGCAACGTAGCCAAGTGCCACACCGATATAAGCCAATAAGAGAGGCTCTCTACTGAAAAAATATACTGCGAGCTGATAGGCAACCATCAAAATGATGAAACCGTAGAAAGCGGCCTTAACGATCACACGCATTAAGAGGTCGTGCTGATACGTCTCCAAAGATTTAACCTGGATTGGTGCTGTTATTTTCTGTGCGGTCTCAATACGCAACAAGTAGGTTGTGGGCACACTTGTTAACTGTACGGGAAAAGCATGGTGTGTATCAGGAACTGTTCGTTCCTCAAACGCGACGCGGCGACCACTGCGCCCAAGGTGAATCAGAGACTGTCCGTCCAAACGATAAAGGTCTAAGGTTTTAAACCCTGACGTTGCCACCTCGATGATTGGACTCTGTGCGCCTTCTTTCGAGGACATCGTCCAACGAACCCAATGCCCTGAATCAGGACGAGTGAGGCGAACCGTCGGCGTTTGGTTGGGTACAAATTCGTTCCACTTTTCGATGACCTGCTTCGGAGAAAACTGGACGTCACCTTCCGGAAGAACCGCTGCCGCCTCCCCAATCAGCGCGCCGTCGATCTCGTTTGAGTAGACCAAAGAACCAGTTGTTTGGGCGGAAGCAGAAGCGGACCAGGCAAGGATTTGCCCGAAAAATGTGAATAGAATGGCCTTAGTTCGCCCTGACAAGCTCATGGGCAAAGCATTGCACCGTTGCGTAGCCATCGCAACAAATCACGGCAAGTCGATCCGCATCATTCGGTGCTCAATATTGGCGTCGAGAAAAACATCTCCGTAAGCCTGATACCCAAGCTTTTCGTAAAACGGGATAGCATGTAGTTGAGCGCCCAACTCGACTTCACTGATACCCCGCTTACGAGCTTCTTCATGCAATAGCTCCATCACCGCCCGGCCAACACCAAGCCCCCGTGCCGACTGCGACACCGCAACTCGACCAATCTTAGCAGTCTCATCGGGTCGCTTCGCGTAGATCAGTCTACCAGTCCCAAGTGCTTCACCCCTGCGGCTGCTTAGCACGTGGAGGGCCCCGACATACTCCTCCGGAAGGGCGTCATAATCATCGACCTCTTCCTCGTGAGGAACACGCTGCTCGTCAACGAAGACGCGCACTCTCAACTCGAGTGCCGCTTCCAACGCATCGGCGGTATTGATCACATTGGTCTGAAGGGTATCGACACTCACGAATCACCCCGAGGATTGAACGTCGAAATACTCTTCCACTCTTCGAGAAGCCGACGCTCATCGGCAGAGAGCGTCTTCGGAATCGCAATTTGAATTTCCGCATAGAGAAGCCCGCGCGACCCATCACTCTTCTGTAGCCCCTTACCTTTAAGCCTCATCTTTTGCCCAGAAGAGACACCGGCCGGGACCGAGAGCATCACAGAACCGTCAATAGTCGCGAACTCGACTCTACCTCCAAGTGCAGCTTCCCAAGGTGCTAGCTTTAGGGGAAGCGTTATGTCGAATTCGTCAACGCTCGCTTCAGCTTGAGGCCGAACTTCCACTGAAAGCAAAAGATCTCCCGCCGGACCACCCATCCGAGATGGGCGCCCTTTCCCCGTTAAGCGAATCTTCATTCCATCCTTGGTTCCAGGAGGGATCTTGATTGTGAGTTCCGACGGCGTGCCACGACCTTCCAGGTCAATCGCAATCTTCTTCGAGCCACCATGGTAGAGTTCATCCAAGGTGAGGGTCAGGCGTGTCTCTAAGTCCTCGCCTTTTTGGGCTCCCGGGCCACCACCTTGAGATGCCCACTGAGCCTGTTTCTGCTTAGCACCAAAAAACGCTTCGAAGAAATCACTGAAGGCCGCGGAGCGTCCACCTGAGCCGCGGCCTCGAGAGGGTCCACCTCCTCCGCCTCCGAAGATTGAGCTGAAATCAAACCCGCCCCCCGCGTAGGCCGAGGGATCAAACTGCTGCCCATGACGATAATTCGAGCCGAACATATCGTACTGCTTGCGCTTCTGAGGGTCTTTAAGCACCTCGTAGGCTTCGTTGATTTCTTTAAAACGGTCTTCAGCGCCCGGATTCTGATTCACATCGGGATGATACTCGCGCGAAAGCCGACGAAAGGCTTTTTTCAGCTCGTCTTGGCTCGCTGAACGGTCGACACCCAATAGTTGATAATAATCTTTGAACTCCACGGCGCACCCTCTAGTCAATGTCGGTGCAGTACGTCAAACGTCAACCCCGGCGATGAACTGTCATCTTCATACCATGAAGAGGTCGGTAGGTAATGACCGCATCTCCTTGGACTCGATGCCCCATTTCTAGAAAGAAACGGTACCGTTGGGCAAGTGTCGCAAGAACGACTTTTGCCTCCATCATCGCAAAAGCTGCGCCGATGCACTGACGAGCCCCCGCCCCAAAGGGCATGTACGCGCATTTCGGAAGCGTCTGCATCAGTTCTCCGGCAAAGCGCTCTGGCTCAAAGCCTTCGGGGTTCGGATAGAGATGAGGGTTCCTATGCAAGACCCATGGCGAGACAAAGACCATCGCCCCCTTAGGAATATTGAACCCATCAATCATGTCCGAAGCCTCTGCGAGGCGCGAAAAGCCCCAGACTGGCGGGAAGATCCGCATCGATTCGCGCAAAATTGCCTCGGTTTTCCGAAGCTCTCCCAACCGTTCAAAACTGAACGCTCCCCGACCAAAAAAAGCACGTGCCTCATCCCCCAGGACCTCATCGACGCCTGGATAGCGAGAGAGGAGAAAGAAGGTCCACGTAAGCGCATGGCTCGTCGTTTCATGCCCGGCTAGATAGAGCGTCATCACCTCATCGCGTAGCTGTTGATCCAGCATCGGGTCGCGGGTTTCATCATCGACCATTGCGAGTAGGCTGCTTAAAAGGTCATCGCCCGGCTCTCGGCGCCGAGCCTCGATAAACCGGTCCACAACCTGGTTTAGTGCACGCTTTGCATTGTTGAGTCGCCGATTCGCCGGCGTTGGTACCCAAAGTGGGAAGTCGACCAACGAGAGAATGCGGCGATTTACCTCTTCTTGAACCGCTGATACCGCCTCGCCTACAGTTTCGACATCTTCTTCAACACCCTCACCAAAGAGTGTTTCTGAAACAATTCTCATCGTGACACGCATCATTAAATCAGAAACGTCGATGGCTATATTTTGATCTGCAACCTCTTCAAGCTCTTCGAAAAGAGCCTCAGTAGCTTGGTGCATCATCACCGAGAACTTGGCGATCTGTTTACGATGAAAAGCCGGCTGAATCATCCGACGCTGGCGCTTCCAGAACTCACCGTCACTTGTGACGAGCCCCTGTCCCATCACAATCTGAAGCTTTTTAAAACCTCGGGTTCCCTTCGAATAGTTCTTGGCATTGTCCATCAGGACATGACGGGCCGCTTCCGGAGTCGTCACCAAAATGCAGTTATTCGGACCGAGCTTAAATGAGACTACCGAGCCATAAGACTTCACTAAATCAAGGAAGAACTGCGGGGCTCCCGCTCTCATTTCAGGAATCGAGCCAGAGAAAAGTCGACCTCTCGGACCTGGTGCGACGCGTCCAGCCGACGTCAAGGCCCCCTCGCTCGCCATCGTTATGCGTCTTGCTTGTAACGCCAGTCGGGACCGGCTCGTAGCAGGTCACACATCGATGCCAAATCCATCGGCTTCGAGAAGAGGTATCCCTGCCCCAGCTCGCACTCAAGCTCGGAGAGAGCGTCAATCTGGTGCGCTTCTTCGATGCCTTCTGCCACAACCACAAGGTTTAGACCTTGAGCGAGACCCGCAACCGCGCGAACAACCTGAGCAGCGCGCTCATTTTCGCCCATCGCGTTGATAAAACAGCGATCGATCTTCAGTACGTCCACCTGAAACTGGTGAAGATAACCAAGCGATGAAAAACCGGTTCCAAAATCATCAAGAGCGATCGATACACCTAGCTTTTTGCATTCATCGATCCACCGCATTGCTGCCTGCGGGTCGTCGACGAAGGCACTCTCAGTGATCTCTAACTTCACTTGCATTGGGTTGACGCCCGTTGTTCGAACGGTGTCCGCAATACTTCTTGCGAAGTCCTCGCGCTCGAGTTGGCGCCCGGAGACATTGACACTCATAAATGGTTCCAACGCGGCGTCGCCAAACCCTTCTCGACAGGCATCTTGGAGGTCTTTCAAATCGCGACAGGCATGTGCCAGGATGAGATCACCCAGTGGGATAATCAAACCCGTTTGCTCAGCTAAATCGATGAACTTGAATGGCGGAATCATACCTTGCGTTGGGTGAAACCAACGAACCAATGCCTCAAAACCCGCGATTTTGCGTGTCTTTAAATCGACGATTGGCTGATAAAACGCGCGCAGCTCATCTTGGTCAAGAGCACGCCTGAGCTCGTTTTCTAAGCGCATCTCCTCGATCGCATCGGTACGGACCTTAGACTCAACCTGCATCGTAAAATCAGGTAATGGCTGATGAGCAACATAACGCTGTAGCGTGGAGCGGTACCGGCGCAGAACAACCTTCAAGAGCAAGGTCACAATGGAGTCGTTTGCATCTAAGCGTTTATTGAGGGCCTCACGGGTGATCGGAACCAGTTCGCAGTCTTCATGAACGAGCGCGTTGGCAGAACGCGGTCGTTCGTCGATAACAGCCATCTCGCCGAAAATATCTCCTGGCCCAAGCCGCGATAAAAGCGCCTCCCCGTCCCCACGATTGATCGTAATATCGACCATGCCAGAATTTATGATGAAGGCAGCATCACCTAGATCACCCTCACGGAACACGTAGTGTCCACTCTTAAAACGTACAGAGTCGAAATCCGCTCGTGCTGTCATGTGGTCACCATCTTGAAGTCCCTGCAACCTGGATTTATAGCCACCCCATGACGAAGTGGAATCCGGGCATTAACATTAGTGCATGGTCCGGACTCTAGTGCAACCAAGGAACTCGGCGTGAGGGCGATGATGGATACCGAAGAATTAGTAGAAAACTTTGAATTTCTGGGCGATTGGGAAGAACGCTACCGGTACATCATCGAGCTCGGTAAAAAGCTTGCTCCCCTCGAAGAAAACGAGCGAGTAGAGGGCAACATCGTAAGGGGCTGTCAGAGCCAGGTGTGGCTGGTTCGGGACGAAGACGAAGCAAATAAGCTGCGGTTTCGCGCCGACAGCGACGCCTTCATCGTCAAAGGACTCTTGGCTCTGGTGCTCGCTGCCTACGATAACCGTCCGAGCAGCGACATTCTCGCATTTGATGCGAAGGACTTTTTCCATCGCCTCGGCCTGGACCAACACCTCAGCCCAAGCCGCGCGAATGGACTGCATTCAATAGTTCAAAAAATTCGCGCAATCGCGAGTGAAGCCTGACTTAGTTCCTTAGAGTTGGTCGCGGTGCCGCAATCACGTTAGGCTCGTTCGACCGCGGTTCAGACGTCGGGTTGCTGGCAGCACCGAGTGAGGCCAACCCGCTCAAGAACTGCCCTGCGCCCGGTAAGAAACGCCCAACAACACCGGCGACTGAGCCGGCTATCTGCCCGATTTTACCCAACCAGCCGAGCAACGTGGACACGACATCTCCGATGACCTCGAAAGCCTTCGCCATGAAGTCTTTGATTTTCTCCCAGAAGTTCTTTGGTTCTTCGACGGTCTCGACGTCTACCACCTCGGCATTGGGGCTTTCTAGCTCCCGGAGCGTCGCGGTAGGCCGAGAGACTTCGGGCCGAGCAATCGCATTCTGAGCGATCTGCTGGCCAGCGGGATTCTGAAACGCAGCTTCAACGCCTGTTTGAACTTGGGGACGAGCCAAGAGTGGTGCTTGACCTCGGTCGAGTCCATCCTGAGCTGTGCTGAGTTGAGTCTGCTGCCGAGGGGCCTCAGCTTGCTGTCTTGTATTTGATATTTGGGGTTCTTGTAGGGGTAAGTGGTTTGGGGAAACAAAGGACTTTTGAGTGGCAACTTCACACATAATTTTCCAACCTCCTTGCACACATTTAAGTCCTTTTCAGTACATCTCCCTTGTGGTTCATTATTTTTGCGGAAAGTTATGCGACTCGAAACGACACAATGCGTCAATCGATCAGACTCTGCCATGCCAGCCAGGCGAGATCGTAGTCCGCACGCGCCCGTAAGTTTCCAAGTTCTGCATCCAAGGCCTGAGCCTGGATATCCAAGAGCTCGTCTAAAGACGCTCCACCCTCGTCGTATGCATTCTGAGTCAACTCGAGCCCGCGTTGAGTCAACCGACGTCTCTCTTGACTGAGTTCAAGTTCGACCAAAGTCTTGTCAATCGTATCGCGCCTACGGCGAACCTCCGCCTTGAGTTCATCGCTACGCTGCTTGATACTCAGCTTGGCCAAAGAGGCCTGAGACTCCGCTTGAGCTAATTTTTGATACCTCTGACCACCGTCCCAAAGTTCCCAACTCAAGCCCAATCCTACCGTCCAGCCGTCTTCCGGAGGCAAGAACGGACTCTCCTCAGAGAATTTCTGTTTTGAGACGCTTCCTTGGACACCAACTGCAGGTAACCAACCTAGCCACTCTGAAACTTTCTGAAGTTCAGCTGCGTTCTTTCTACTTTGGTGGGCCAATGAAATCCGGTCCTTCGAAGTGAGCAACCCAAGTTCCGGAACCTCGGGAGATTCACGGGTAGACGTCATGCTTTCATCGTTCTCAAAGGAAACACTTCCACAGTCCTCCAGAGCCAGGTAGGCACAAACCTCTTCTTTGAGAACCGCTGAGTCTCGAGAGAAGGATGTTATTAAGGATCGAGACTCGAGTACGGCGGTTTCGACTCTGACGATATCAATGTCCAACGCCGCCCCAGCAGCCGCTCGTTCTTTAATAATCTCTAGGCTGGCCTTGTATCCGACCAATTTCTGTTGGGCGACTTCCTGCATCGCCTCAAGCATCAGATGACGCGTCATCATCTCTTTAACACCAAGCTCGAGTTTACGCTGTCGTTCCTCTCCATCATAGGCTTGAGCATCTGCAAGATCTCTAAGAGCAAGCCACTTGGTTAACACCTCCGCCGAAAGGTTCCACTGCCCAACCAATGCGATCCGATCAGCGCGCACCGTCGTTTCCTCTACGTCGAACGTAGGCTCAAAGTCTCCAGCTAGCGGATTTCCTTCAACATCGACGCCCTGAAGTACCGAAGACTTTTCCCAGCCCACGCTTCCCTCCACCTTCACTTGAGGTAAGAGGATGCTACCCACCTCGGCAGCTTTCTGCCGTTCTAATTCCGCCTGAGCTTTCACCATCGCCGATACGTGACTGCGCGACTTAAGTAGTTGTCCAACCTCACTACGACGTACAACTTGTTCAGCGCCGAACGCATTCGGTGCCAACCCGATTAAGAGAGCAGTCGCGAGCACAGCCGCTGGCTTGGGGCGTAATCCTTTTATGTCTTGCGCGATCTCATAGAGCGCTGGAACCAGAATCAGCGTAAGCGCCGTGGCTAAGAATAGACCCCAACCCAAAGCGAGAGACATCGGGCTCAATGCCATATCATGACCCCCTAAACCGTAAGCGGTAGGCAGTACGCCACCCAAAGTTGTTGTAGTTGTCACTAAGATCGGGCGTAAGCGCTGTGAGACCGCTTCAATGACCAGCGCTCGACGTTTGCTTCCACTGAGGTCATCAGCTTTTGCTAAAATCCGGTGGATACCGTCCACCATTACAACCGAATCATTCACCACAACGCCGGAGAGTCCGATACCCCCCAACATCGCAAAAAGCGACAGCGAAGCGCCGTGAACCCAAAATGCAATGAACACGCCCATAATCCCGAAGGGAATGACACAAACCACGAATATCGCTTCTACGAATGAGTTGAGCATCACCGCGATAACCGTACATATACTCAGCACTGCAATAAATCCGACGACTGCCAAATCTCCTGTAGCCTTTTCAGTCTCGACCGCCTCGCCCCCAACAAATACCGAAACGGTTTGTTGCTGAAAATCAGGTATCAGTTCTTTAGATGCGTACTTGGCAAACGATAGTGATGTCCATTCCGCGCTCGGTAGAAAGTTTGCGGTCACCGTCGCCGTTCGAATCCCATCTTGATGATAAATGGTGGAACTTGAAGCCACGTCCACCGGACGGACCACATCCCGTAAGCTAACAGTTTGCCTCTGTTGAGTTAGAATCGGCGCATCCAAGAGTCCATCGAGATCGGTTCGTGTTCGTTGGTCAAACATCACGCGGAACTTCATCGTCTCGTCTAGTGTTCGCAGCTCAGATACTTCGACTCCAAAGAGTGCGGCCTTTAAAGTTTGACCAACAACCTTCGGTGAAATGCCATACATCGCCATTTTATCATAATCCGGGTTTAGGTCGATTTGCCTAATCCCAGGCTTTTCATCGATGTTAATATCGGTCAGTCCTTCTACCTCACCAAGTCGAAGCGCCACCAACTGAGCTGTTGAACGCCGGTCTAAGTCTTGATTACTTGCCACATGGATCTGCACAGGGAATCCGACCGGGGGACCAATGGGTTTAGCTTCAAAGGTGATGCTTGCACCAATTGGAGTCACCAATGTGCCGGTTAAGACCTCAGCCCATTCCCCACAGGTTTTTTCTCGGTCAACTGGTTTCATAATGGCACTGATATAACCAATGTTATCGGTGCCGCCGGTGTTTCGATCGAGAGCCAATACCGAAAGGTGTCCCACGCGAGCGGTGGTGGCAATCAAGTCATCACCCACCACTGGAGCGATTTGCTCATCGATTGCAGCGATGGCCGCCTCGGTCTCCTCCAACGCAGTGCCCTCTGGCATACGAACCTTGATCCAAAGAACATCGGAATCATCTTGTGGAAAAAGCGTAAATGGGACACGCGGCGCGATAACTCCCATGACAAAGACAAAGACCGCGATGAAGCCAAAGACAACCAAATAACGGCGGTTCAACACCCCCTCAAGGAAAGTCCGATAAGCCGCCTCCATCTTGACAACAAAAGCTCGCTTTACTTCCTTACCCTTTACACCTGGCTTACGCTCATTGCTCAAGTGAAGAGGCAGCATCACGACCGATTCAAAAATCGACATCACAAGTGAGAGAACCACGACTGCCGGAACTGCCCATGCGAATTTTCCAGCCGGTCCGCCCAAAAATAGCATGGGTGAGAACGCCAAAACTGTGGTGATAGAAGACGCTATCACCGGACGAATGACATCAAGGGTGCCTTCTCGTGCGGCCTCGATGCCTCTCATCCCTTGATCTTTACGGAAGATGATCCTTTCGGCAACGACGACTGCGTCGTCAACGAGCAAACCAAGTACCACCACGAAACCTGCCATGGTAATCATGTTGACGGTCAGGCCAAAGAAGGGAAGCAACGCTACTGTACCGGCTATGACCACCGGGACACCTATAGACACCCAGATCGCGGCTTGACGGTTCAGAAAGAGAAAGAGAGTGAGCACTACCAGAGCGATACCGATGAGCCCATTGTTGACCATAATCTGTAGTCTGTTTCGAGTCAGAAACGAAAGATCATTTACGAAAACCGACTCAACCCCAGTTGAGAACTGGTAATTCCCAACCTCTGACATGATGGAGTCAACGGTGTCGATGATATCCGCGTTGTCCTT
>JAYYQC010000240.1:0-17410 GCA_036128675.1 Myxococcota bacterium
TTTTCGGATGGCAATCGAAATCCCAGGTTTTCCATTGGTACGAACTCTTAGACCGTTTTCGGCGAGTCCTTTTTCGACGCGGGCAACATCACCAATTCTAAGAACGCCACCATTGGGCCGAGCACGTAAGGGCGTCATTTCGACAGCCTGAGGTTCCTCGTAGAGTCCACGCAAGACCACCTGTTTGTCCGAGCCCGCTTCCGAGATCTTACCACCGGTGCTGAATATGTTGCGACCTTCAATCGCGCCGATTACCTCTTGAATGGTGACCCCTAGGGCCCGACCCCGCTCCGGGTCATAAAACACCCGAACCTCTGGGTCACGATAACCAACGACCGTAACCTCCCCGACGCCTTCCAGTGATTTGAGCTTCTTTTCAATATTTAGCGCATCTCTACGCACAGATTCGGTAGGCCCCGAGAGTGCTATCTCCAAAATCGGGAGCTTGCCCGGAATGATCTTTCCAACCATCGGTTCATCGGTCATCTCGGCTGGAAATGTGCGAATCCCCGCAATTGCATCCTCGATGTCTCGTTTCGCGATATCTATTCCTTGAGAATCGAGTGCCATATCAAGGTCAACAATAGTCGTTGAACGATTTTCTGTGATGGTAGTCTTAAACCCGACCACCCCGTCTACAATCTCGATCGCGTCTTCAATCGGGATGGTTAGCTTCTTTTCTACGTCCTCAGCTGCCGCACCAGGTAAAATACCGGTAACCCAGAGTTGATTGAGTTCGATGACCGGAAAACCCTCGCGCTGATTATTCTGGGACGCGATGTAGCCAGCCAATACCGTTGCAGCGAGCAAGACATGAACTAGAAGATGCCGCTGAAGGAAGAAATCAACGATCGCCCGCATTGACAGCCTCCTCATACATTTCGACTAAAAGGGGACTACCTTCATTGAGCGAAAATTGCCCGCTAACGATCACCCGATCGCCTGGGCGGAGGCCCTTGGTGATTTCAATCTGAGTAGAACCAAGCTTACCTGTCTCGACAAACGTCAATTGAGCGGTTGGAATCTCGGAGTCAATCACGACGAAGACCGCGGTCTTACCCTCATGTCGCAAAATCGCTTCACGTTTCACAAGCACCACGCCGGAGCTCGCTCGCAGGTTCAACCTCACATGCGCAACCATCGCTTCCCGAATGCGGCCACTCGCATTTGGAAACTCCACGTCTACCGTATAGGCACCCGTAACTGGGTCAGGCGTCGGTGAGATACCTATGATCGTGCCTTTAACCGAATCGCCACCGATATCAGGAAAAGTGCCGATGGCCTCAGAACCAACATCGATAAAGCGCAGCTCCGACGCGGAGACAGAGAGTCCGACGACGACTTTAGAAAGGTCAACGAGAAGTGCCAATGGGCTTCCGGCACCTACAACAGAGCCTGCTTCGGTCATCACCATTGCGACTTCTGCGTCCCGTGGGGCTCTGACCTTTGTATCAGCTAACCTGGTCTGTGCGGCTTCATGTTGGAGTTTAGCCAATTCATAGCCCGTTTGCGCCTTTTCAAAACCGTACTCAGCCGACTCAAATGCCTGCTGACTGATGCCTTTGGACTTCAGAAGTCGCTTGGCGCGCTCGAAAGATCTCGTTGCCTGCTTTAGATCACTTTCTGCACCGTTGAGCCCGGCAGCAGCCCGGCGTAAATCGATGCCGGGCATCCGATCATCAATATCGAACAAGAGCTGATTCGCATCAACGCGATCACCGCGATTGACCAATCGACGATTGAGTGTGCCGCCGATTTTTGCGACCAGCTGCATTCGGTGGCTGGCTTGGGTAGTTCCGGTACGCAGTGAATCGAGACTCAACGTTCCTTCCCTAGCAATCTCTGCCTTTACCCTGAGTCGAGGCGTTGGTGCCTCAGTTTGGGTCGATGTTGACTTTCCTCTTTCGGCTCGGCCTTCATCGCATCCCGATAGACCGACAAGTATGGAAAGCGAAAAAAGGACGATACTGAGATTATTTCGAGTCATCGGTAACTGCCTCCAATGCACGCTCCAGCGCGCTGAGATTGGCGTGCGCCATCGCGAGGTTCTCATCTTTGAAATACTTGAAGAGTGCTTTAACTCTGGCGAGATGCTTAGGAACGGTCTCGCGAAAAGCTTCGCGCCCTGACGGAGTTACGGTAATAACCAAGCTCCGTCGGTCGCCCTCTCGAGAGTTCCGCTCAATCCAGCCTTTCTTGAGCATCCCGTCGATAAGACTTGTGACGCTCGCCCGCGTCACACCAAGTCGATCCGCGATCTCGGATGGCCGAGCACCCTCTGGCCCGCCGACTAAAAAGCCCAACGTGTGAAGGCGTGCGAGAGAGAAATCATTGGATTTGAGTTCCTTCTCAAGCTCTTGCTGAACTTGCCCTAGGATCTTCACCCAGCGTAACGCCAGGGTGATTTTTTGGAAATCAACAGCTTCGGATAGGTCTAGCTCGGCTAAAAGCTCAGCCAATTCCTCAGGTTCTGGAAATTCACGTGGAAAAAACATGCACGCCTCCTGGCTCGGAGTTTGTGCATAAATTATAAGATTGTAAATAGTTTAAGGTCTAACTATTTGCCATTAAACGATCGTATCAGTCCGTACAGAGAGCAGATTCACCGACAGATGCCTGACAGGTGAGGTCCTCGCCCTCGTACCGAAGATACGTTCCGCCTCTCTGGATACGAATACGATCGGTTAGGCCAAACCACACAAAGTCAGCATCGGTCTCGACCTGACCAACACCTTCGAGGTTGAAATCAGTGCCGCCGCTCTTGTTCAGCAGTACCACATCCTCAAATCCACTGCCCTTCACCCGAAACGCAACCACCCCAGCACCCGACGTTAAAGTCGAAACCTCAAGAGGCGTCTCACCTAGCTTACTGGGTGCCAAGATGCTTAAAAATCCTGGGCCCTCTCCGGATACAACACCATCGTAGACATCGTGATGGCCCTCGCCCTTTATGAGTGTATGAACATGGGGTGCCCTTCCCTCCTGAAAGACCGGCAATTCCAATGCAAATTCAGGGAGCGTCGATTCCGAATAGACGCGCAAGGTCGCGGACGGACGGATGATATCGAAGACCGTTGCACTCTGAACAAGCGTCTCGCCTTCAAGGTCGTCACCCGCGAAAGCATGGAGTCGCCGCCGGTATTCATATTGCGACGGGACCTGAGGATTGAGAAAATCACCGACCACGGCGTATTGCTTCCGAAGCAGCGCTACCAAGCGCCTCACATCGTGGTCTTCGTAATTCTGAACGGCTTCGATGTATCCGGCATCGGGAGCAGTCAATGCATTCTGCAGATAAGCATCCTCATCCCCCCAATTGGTCAAAAGACCTTTGTTGGGTGCCCCTTTGCCATTTATCAAAACGACATTATGAGCAGCCGCTTGAGCTGTCACGGCATTATCCTGCTCGTTGGGCTTGTAATAGCCAGTATCGGTAATGAAGATCTCGTTTAGCCCCGCAAATACGAAGGATGTACTATCTACGTGATTATGCACAGCCTTTCGAGCCGAGCCGGATTCCGCCAAAATTGTTAGGACGAGGTCCTCTGCTGTCCATCCAGTCCGAAAAGTCGCCACACCAGACTCTGGAGAAACTCGATGAAGCCAGGCCGGGGGCTCGTCGGTTCCCGATGCATCGGCATGCGCTAGATGCTGGATTGGCAATCGGTGATACCCTTTGATCTTGAAAGGCTCCTCCGGATTCGACGTCCAATCCCAGGCAAAATAATTAGGCGCTCCGAACGCAGGAAGGATCGCTGCGGCGACCTGACTCTTTAACGGTGCATCGCCGATCGGCACACGACGCCCATTCGGCAACCTCAGTGATATCGACCAATCTACGGTCTCCCAAAATCGTTCTTGGCCGAGTGGATTTATGAATACAAACGGCTCATTATCCACGCATCCATGTCCCGCCCATGGATCCAAGTCAGAACGATTGATGCAATTTCGCTCATAGATACGGCCAGGGTCACTACCGGAGTGTAGTGCCATGAAAAATGCCACAGTCGGCGCAAACCCATAGCCATAATAATGAGGCCCTTCATTCACCGCGCCTCCAACTTGGACGTATTGACCATCTGGGCCCCAAAGATAGTCCAACTCGCTTAGAGCCCAGTTTAGCCAATCTGTCGCGTCCTCGTGGTACTTTTCAAATACCAGTCCAACCATACCAATTGCGGCCGCAGTTCTAATTGGGTGGTTATTCTGGGTAAGCCCGATAGAGGCTTCTCGATAGAAAGGGTCGAGGACATACTT
Organism: Myxococcota bacterium; assembly: GCA_036128675.1. Classification (GTDB taxonomy): domain Bacteria; phylum Myxococcota; class XYA12-FULL-58-9; order XYA12-FULL-58-9; family JABJBS01; genus JAYYQC01. The sequence continues at coordinate 4,258 of JAYYQC010000240.1, forward strand.
TTCATAAAACGCAGAGGTGATCTCAACGATTTTATTGGCCAGCTGCTCGGGCGCTTGTCCATAATCACAATCGGACGCCTGCATGAAATCCCATGCTGTTGCAAAATGCATAAGAGGTGATGGCATCCGGATATTGATGCCCCAGCTAGACTGATCATCCCAATTCGTTCCCAGCTGTTCCACCGCTTCGACTACGCGCGCAGCCCTCGAACAGTCCTGCGTATACCAAACTAAAAATGCATTGGTCTCGGCAATAAACGCATGGTCACCGTAGATACCCGCATCCCAAGTATCGGACGCTACCTCTTCAAACTCTGCATCGGCTTCGGTTTCGATGAAGCTCAAGATGCTCTCACCGCCAACGAGTGTTCGTTGGACGTCAATATGAGCGCGTGTGCTTTCAGTAAGTGCTACATAGGGATGGGTTTGAACGAAAGGCCCTGGTTCGGTATCGCCGTCGGTTGACTTACAGCCTGTAAGCGAAGCAAGCAAAGAGCAGAGTATGAGGTTTCTGAAGGTCATTGAGTTGTGTCCCCACCGAGTAGTCACTTCCGAGGATTACTCTGAATCGATTGGCGTTGAGTTCATGACCATACGCTTCACCTTCTCGAAGCCGGCCGCTTCATGTTTCGGGAGTAATTCGGCCTCTTCGGTTGGAACGCCACACATCAATTCTAAACCACCATGTGCCTTGGTCCATAGTGCGATACTATCCGGTAGGAGCTGAAACACATCTGATCTATGAGGAACATCTTCGGTAAACCATCCTTCGATGAATCCAACTGGAATCTCCTTGCAGCCATCGACGTCTGGACGAAGAGTCGCTTCCAGATAGCCGCACGACTCCGCATCCTCTTCTGAGACCATCACTACAGCAGGCCAGTCTGCTACCATTGGGTGCCGACCTCCAAGCATCGCCTGAAGCTCGGCCTGATTCTCTTCCTCTGTGCAATCAGGCCATAAACGTGGTCGAAGTTTCGGGACCGATTCGCGATGAGATGCGTTGGCAACCATGACACTCATATACAACCTCAAGCTTAAGACAGAGCAACAGGAGCTCTTGGAGTTTTGTCAACGCGGGCTTCTCAACTTAAACCTACTCTATCACAGGTATCAGGCAAGCAATGTCTGAGCTGATTCAGTTCTTTTTCCATCCGTAATTGAGAATCCACGCCGGGCGTAGGTCCAGTCACCGTCCACCCCCGAGCTAAGTAAAAGTGATAAGCTCGGTGGTTCATCTGATTCACGTTAAGGCTAAGGTACTTTATCCCAAGGCTCTGGAAGTAGCTTGTGACGTACTGGTCTAGCGCACTACCAAGGCCCCGGCCGCGCCAACGAGGCATCAAATAATAGAGGTTCACGCAGCCTCGCTCCGAATCATTACGCTGCGGCCTCGCTTCGATTTGCCCGATAATTTCGTGCCCTCGCCAGACATGCACCTGACCAAGAGGCGAGCACTTGATCCGATTACTCAGCCATTTGAGATAGGCTGCAGAACCAATCGTCTCATCAAATCGGCGGTCGCTTCCGGTCGTAACTCGGTACGCATCTCGTCTACACGCGATTGCAACATCTGCGTGCCGACTCAAATCCATTGTCCGAAACGTCAGATACTTCGAGTCACTCAAGAGGTCATCCTAGGTATAGATAAGTTATCGAGTTCAATTCACGCACAGCCGTCCAGAGGAAGTCAAAACCTCATGCTTCGATTTTTTTGATTTTACAGATGAGCTAACATCGCGAAGATCTGAGTCCTCGGACCGTTTCCCAAAGAGCCTGGACAACCTCATACCGAAAGCCTTAGCGATTCCGCTTGAACACCCTTACTACCCAGACAGGACCAACCAGACCTCGACTTAGAAAATCTCAATGCATCAGGGCGACGATAGAGATGACTCACCCGTGATCATCTGATTGACGCACCTTACATTCGCTTTATTCCCCGGAGACCGTCATCATCTCAGTTGTTTTGAAGGGCTGTCTTCAGCGAGGTTCTGTCTCCCCGAAATACATGGAATAAAAATATACTAAATGATTTCAGTCATTTAACGACTACCTGAAAAGAGAATACACTCGAGTCCTCTGGCAAGTGCCTGCTGCGTCTCGATGACGACCCATGCCTCCACACCGATTGAGCGCGTGACTTGTCCTGTATTTAGGTCGACAATGTCAGAACGCAGAGCATGATGAGGTTTATCAATGTCTACAATCAAACCACCCATAGCACCGAGTGTTCCGACCAGCCCCCAAACCGAGACACAGATAAAGCCCGAGACGCAGCCATCTTCACCACCGATTCAATCCACACCGCTGGATGGCATCGAAACCAGACCCCAGACCAATGCTCAGACCACCGAGGCTCCTTCACGTGCAGAAGGACTGCAACGCCCGACACTCGCGAAAGAAAACGCAATCCCAACAATTCAGATCACAGCCGCGCCAGACCTCGAAGTGAATGGTCTTGATATTTTTGCAAACAACTCCGAGAGCGTAAGTTCAGATCCAAACCGATTGGCGGTTCCAATCGATGACCGCCTCTCGGAAGCTAAAGCCAACCTCAGTACTATCCTTGAAGCACTGGGTAAGCACCCAGAATTAAAAGACGACTATCTGCGAATCAGCGATGCCCTCGAGAAACTTGAAATCAAAGAGGCCGAGCATCAGCATCGAAGTGCTTCGGCGCAGAATGGACCTACCTTCGAGAATATAAATCTATCGCGCAATGAAGCACGGATTCAAAGTGAGACGGAGGAAATCGAGTCGGAAATTGCAATCCTCACCGAAGAACTCGAAATTCTCAGCGATCCAGTCAAACACGAGCGACTTTCCTCGCGAGCACAAGCGCTCCTGCGCAAACTTCCGTCTATGCCTGCTCTCGATAGCGAGTTCCGACAAGCTTACGCCGGATTCGTCCAAGACTTCGGCGAAGAGAGTGCCGCAAAGCATCAGCTGGGCCAAAACCATCAAGTTCTTCAACACAACGCAAATGTCCTTCAAAAAAATGGCGAACATTTAGAAGCACAGCGAGATCACCTCAAGGATTTACTGAGTAAGCCCCTTACACGTAAGGACATCGCGCGTGTTGAACGTCATTTCGAAGACCTTGTGGGACGCTTCGATAAGCACCAAGAAAGCATTCGAGGATTCAACGAATCAGCTCAAGGGTTCGTCGAATTCATCGACTCGTTACGCGATAACAAGCAAGCAGCTCAGCAAGAACGCGCCTATGTTACAGCGACAAAAGCCGAGATGCTGCAGGATTTAGATTCGGTGCTAGAAACCGAATTTGACGGGGGCGCTCTTCAAAATGCTTTTGCACAGACGGAGTCAAAAGTTGGTCGTCACTTACTCGACCAGCAGGGGTTTACGGCGAATCTGGAAGTCCTTCAGCACAATCTAGGAAATGTACAGAACTCTCTCCACTCGATTCGTTCCTACGCTCAAATGCTTAAGTCCGACATTGAGAAAGCAGATCACCGTGGATGGGTCGATGCTCGAAAAGAAAACATCAACGAGCTCAAGGGTCAGCTAGCCGAGTTTCAAACGCTAAAGGGACAATACGCAACCGACCTTCAAGGGTTTATTTCTGAGCTAAATAAGCTTGAGGCCTCCGCGTCAAATGCTCCGGCAAGCGAGAAGAGAGACGGCCTTCAAAACTCACTTTCAAGACTTCCGAGACCGATGACATCTCCAGATCTTTTGTCATCTCATGCTGCCGCCATCGAAGCCGCAGACAAGGGCATCCAGACCGACGCAGCCCGACTTGAAGCGGAATATAAGACACTCGAAAGTTCATTCGACCTTCTCAAAACACGTTATTCTGCACTTGAAGAAAAAGTCGCGAATGCAACAACTGAAGACGACTTCAAAAGCCTACGCGATGAGATCAACACGCTCGATTCGTTATTAAATAGGCATAATAGCGACGTTCGATCTTATCAGCGACTCAGTGACCGCCTCATTACAAAGCTTCCAGGAACAAGTACGGGGCGGCCTCAACCTAAGAGCTTGCCGCTGACCGACAACGGCAAGCTTCTCTTGGACCGGGTTGCACGAGGGCCCTCCCCACTATTCGATACAATGAAGCTGACCGGCCTTTCTTACAGTGACGGACGCAGTATTTCCTTCAGTACTCAAGATCGTATTTCAGTTTGGAACAACCTGATCGAAAAGTCACCAAGCCTCGACCTTAATCAACAAAATGGTTCAGGTAATACACTTCTTCATCAGATCATCCTAAGCGCAGGTATCAGTGAGACTGAAAAATCTGAAATGGTCGAGTTCCTGGCAAGCAAAGGCGCGGACCTCAACACGCATAGTCGCGATGGACTTCCACCAATCGAGCTAGCTCTTCGGCTCTCCGTCCAACAACCGGAGCTCGTAGATACGCTCCGCGACAACGGAGCCAAGCTGAGTTTAAACGAACGTATTCCGGTTCTCGCTCACCTCATTGGAGCGGGGGGTGAAGTCTCATTGAAGTCTAACAATGAGATTGAGCGGGTCGCCCTCGAAGGACTATCTCCGACCTACGCATCCTACGGACTTGATCCAGCCTTCGTCGAATCGCTGGATGAACTTCAGGCCAGAACCGGCGACCCGCTACGAGAAGTCTACCAACGTGCTGAAAGAGGCTGGGTCAACACGATGAGTTACGATAAATTCATCGGTCGGGTGCGTGATGCAAAGATTGGCGAGGATACCCGTGATGGCGTACCCGAGGTTCTCAGTACCGGTTGGGACCATCCGAGCGGTCATGCCATCAGCTTTGTCTTTAACCACGAACCAGATGGCTACTATTTTTACGCGTGCAATACGGGAGACGTGAAAGATCCTGAGCGCAGCATTGTGAAATACGAAGTGGCCGACTTCAACGCATTCTTGCGATTTCTCAAGACTGCCAGTCATAATGGGGACCATACAAGGTCACTCTATGTCGATTCCCCCGAGCCTTTTGGGCTCAAGAGAGTTGCAGAAGAAGACCAACTTCCCACCGCGATTGATAAATCGTCTCAGAAAATCGGAAACTGCACCGTCGCATCAAGAAAGGCTGCCCTACTCGCAATGATGTGGAGCGAAAACCGAGACTTCAACATACCCCCTCAGGAATTAAAGGCAGGCTATAAAGCTGTCACCACGGAGCTTCGAGAACGTGGCATTAGAGGAGCAATTGAAAGCGGTCACCAGGAACTGATGGGCAAGGCACTGGTAAAGATGCTGACCAAATTTGATCGAGAACCTTGCCAAGGCTACGCCTTTGAGCTCGCAAGCGCGATCATCAGAAAGGCCGACGGCCAAGATCCAGTTCCGCCGGGTGGACATCCCGGAGAGGTCCCAGCATCCAAGAGTCAAGAATTCGAAGCAGCCTTACTTCAAGCGATCAAAATTGGAAATCTCAATTTAAAACAGCGAGAAGCCAATGGTCTGACCCTCACGGACTATGCCCGTTCGCAAGGTAACCTTCAAGCAGCGGAGATTATGGAGAGGCTCTCACAGAAATTGTGAGGCAAACGAAAGCTCCGGCCTGATAGTCGTCTTCAGGCCGGAACAACACTTAAATTATTAGGCCCAGAAGACTTTCTGACCTTGATTGTACCAACCTTCGACACGGTCTTTCGTCGCATCTTCGATGGCACCACGCTTGATCTTCATCGTAGGCGTTAGGAACCCATTCGCAATGGACCACTCGTCCGACACAATCGCGATGAACTGTAGGTGCTCGTGGTGCTCAACTTGACTATTCACTTCATTGAGTAGCCCTTGAAGCTCTGCTTCAATCTTGGACTTCACGGAGCTGTCGCTCAACTGGCTACGCAGGTCTTCGGCAACAACGACCTGTGCATAGGGCTGAGGGAAACCGGATCCAGAAACGCAGCTTAGCTCAACATTTGGATTGTTGTTGATGATGTTCTCAATCGGTGCCGGTGCGACATATTTGCCCTTGGAGGTCTTGAAGATCTCTTTCACCCGCCCGGTGATTTTCAAGAGCCCGTTGGGCTTTCTCTCGCCTCGGTCACCCGTTTTAAAGAATCCATCTTCGGTATAGCATTCCGCCGTCATGGCTTCTTCTTTGTAGTAACCCTGCATATTGCCCAGCGACTTGATCAAGATCTCGCCTTCGTCACTGATACGTACTTCCACGCCAGGGTATGGAACTCCGACGTAACCCGGCTCAGTGAACTCAGGTGTAGAAAGGTGTGAGTACGCGAAGTCTTCACTCATTGCGTAACCTTCCAGCAGCATCAAGCCGAGGTCGCGGTACCACTGGATCAGCTCTGCTGGAATTGGGGCTGAGCCACTACCTGCGAGACGTACCGAATCGAGACCGAGACCCTTCAAAATTTTCTTCTTAACGATGCCACTTAAAATCGGAATCTTTAAGAAGGTATTGAGCTTCTTCGGTGGCATCTTCGCAAAGACACCCTGCTGAAATTTCAGCCATAGCCGCGGTACCGAAATGAAGAGTGTCGGTCGGCAGCGCTGCAAGTCTTGGACAAATGTGTCCAATGCTTCCGCGAAGAAAACGTGGGTTACACCGGCAATCGATGCACACTCGACGTAAGCACGCTCAAAGACGTGCGCAAGTGGTAGATAGGAGAGTTGTCGGTCGTCATGACTGAGCTCAAGTTCCTTCTTCATGCCCGCAACTGCGTTGGCGATGCGTCCAAAGCCGTGCATCACGCCCTTTGGTTGTCCGGTGGAACCCGAGGTGTAGATAATCAGCGCGGTATCATCCACATCGCGCGAAGGATTGCCCTCAATCGGGCTTGTCTTCGCCATGATGTCGTCCCATTTTTCAAAGTCGTTTGACGGTGCCAGTGCATAGGCAATTTTCGGCATGTCAGCAGGAATACCAGTTTGGATATTGTTCCAGTCCGGAACGTCGAGCTTACCGATGAACATCAACTTCACATCAGCATGGTCTAAGACGTAACTGGTGGTTTTACCGTTCACCGTCGGGAAGAGTGCAACCGTGGTGTAGCCCGCCATCCAAATCGCGAGCTCGGTGATCATGAAATGCGCGCAGTTTTTGGAAACGATGCCAATCTTACTACCTGGCTCGTAACCAAGCGACTTAAGATGCGTCGCCATCTTTCGAGCTTCACCAATGGCCTGAGCCCAAGTGTACTCTTTGACCTGTCCGCCACCAATTGGCTGTGTGAGCCATAGTTTATTGGCGTGTTTACTCTCATTCTCGTAGACGTAATCCAGCATCTGCTTGGTGCTCATAAGACTTCCCTTAAATCCTTCGTGTCTCTGACGAAGCCAACTCTTCGCCAAGTCAGGCCCAACAACCTCGGTCGCCGGCCATTCCCCATCCTGGCATAATGCGTTGCGTTAAAGCATCTGCCAAGTGAAAAATTACCTAATGTTGCCAGGTCGAGGAAAGCCCAAACCGGAACAGACGACCTCAAAGTCCATAATTTTGAAACTTTTTAGGCCGATACGGGCCGGATTTCGACATGAGGCGCATTCGATAAGGCCCGACGATCGCTTCGCTCACGTGGCGAAGGGACGAAAAAGCCTCGGAAACACTCCTCAAGAAAACAAAGACTGAGACAAAGTGGGCAAGCTCACACAAATAACCGTCCGCAATTTGCGCATGGTCGATGAATTTGTCACATTCTGCCTGCTTTTTGGGAGGAGCATTGCGGGAACGTGCTCCGGGGAGAACCATCATGTGGCAGGCCAATCGGGCTTCACGAATTCATAGAGTCGGTACCTCAATCATCGGCCTGCTCTGCATCCTTTGGACTACATCTGATGCGATTGCCCAAGAACTCTCGTCGGAGAGGAAGGCCGCCTTTGTCTTCCCAATGACTTCGGGCAATGCGACCCCAGCAGAACTTACGTTTTTCGATGAGCTTCTAACCCAGGCGCTTGCCGAGCATTCACCTCACCCCATTTTATCCACGTCCGATATTGAAGCTCTCGTAAAACATAGAGAACAGGAGCAATTACTCGGCTGTGTAGACGATGCCTGTGGTCAAGAACTCGCTGAGCTGACTGGGAGCCGCTATCTCATCCGAGGCCGGGTTAATACAGTCGGAGAAAGCTTCCACATTTTACTCACCCTTCTCGATACAAAGGGCGAAAACCAGCCAGCGCGTAGCCGAGCGACCGGGCTCAAGAAAGCCAAAGAGCAAGTACGCGCCATCACGCGTGCAGCCCGTCGGCTCTTTGGGGTCGAAGAACAGCGTATAAGTCTCGAAGAACTCGTCCATACACCAGTTCTCTCCGGCTCAAGAACGTATGAAAGTTCACTAATGACTCCGGCGTGGAATATCACGCTCACGGGTAAGGAGCTCCGCGACCGGGGCTATACCGAGCTCAGTGAGATCTTCGACGATCTACCAGGAATCGACGTCGTTCGTCCCCGAGGCGCTTCTTGGCTCCGAACCTACTGGAGAGGACGCAGGGATACCTGGCAAGACCACTTTCTATTCCTCATTGACGATATTCCATGGCACGACCATCTCTATGGCAACGCAAGAATGCAAATCCCACTTTCAAACATTGAAAGGGTTGAGGTCTTCTACGGGCCGGGTTCACTGATGCACGGTGCCAATGCTTTGATGGGTGTCGTTCAAGTCATCACCAAGAGAGAGCTCAAAGTCCTGGGAACGAGTGTATCGGGACACGTAGGAACATCGGCCCCTGGGACTGGTCTTGATAAACTTAAGCGGCATCGCCAAATCGCCGATGTTAGCTTTCAGCACGTGGACGAAGACTACAGCCTTTCTGTCACGACGCGTTTTGATCAAGGGCGCCTCGATAACACGAATGGCAATGCCTACGAATGGACCCGCTACGAGTACTACGACGATCCGGATATCTGGGGAGAGGCATTCTTAAACGACTACGAACAAATCTCCGGCGGCTCAGCATCACCCTTTAGGCATTTCGGGACCGATATACGGTTAGACCTGGAGCGTCTTGAATTGGGATTTCAATACTATCAGAGCGAGCGAGGTACCGGTTACCAATTTGCAGCCGACCGATTCCAAAATAAAAGCATTTGGTCCGATATTTTTTACAACGCCTTCATTCGAACCGAATACGCTCTAGGCAACTGGAACACAAACCTACTTGTGAGACATCGCGGAAGTCGATGGCCAAATGGAAATACCCTCCTGCTCAGGTCCGGCGGGACAACCAAACTCAACCGATATGTATCAAACAACACATCCACCGACCTTCAAGCCACTGCCGGCTATCAATTAACGCCTGGGCTCTTTGTAGAGAACGATAAAACGTCCATCCTGGCCGGAGCGAAGTTCGGTCTCGATGATCTAGGGCGTGACTGGGCCAAAGCCAGTAGCGACCTCAACACAGGCGAGGCCCCCGAAATTGACCACGAACTCAGTGATGCCAGCCCTCGCAATCGGGTCAACTATAAGCACGTCTCAGGCTTTGCCCTCCTTAAGTATGCCCTCACGCCAGACCAACGCTTCGACATCGGGGTCCGCCGGGAGCTCACCCGAGGCGAGGTCAGTGACGCATTTCGGCTATCTTATGTCGGGCACGCGCATGATCATTGGACTTGGAAACTCCTCTTCGGTAGCGCGTTTGCGATGCCGGTACCGCGACAAACCACCTTCGTAGCCAGCACAAACTCCAATCAGACCCTTACCTCCGAACAAACCACCAGTATCGAAGCAGGGCTCTATTACAACAGTGCTGATACCAGCTTTCAGATGAGCCCCTATCTCATCTGGAACGACAACGTCATCGACGTCGTCGAGAAGAAGTTTGAAAACGCGAATAGACAAGAAATTATCGGGCTTGATATCGGTGTAATGCGTACCTGGTCACTCGCGAACATGAGATCCCTTCGACTCTGGGTTTACGCAACCTGGCTCCCTATGGCGCGACAAGAGACCGACGGTGTCGACTGTAGTGCTATTTCTACGAATGACCACATCTTTGGGCGAGTTGCAGATGACTATGAATTTGGACGACAGTGCCAGGTCGGTGATGTCGCACGTCTTAAGTTTTGGGGAGGTGCAGAGCTCGATGTTCATGAAGATCTCAGTATTACGCTGCTCGGACGACACTACTCTTCACGGCCGACGGTTGCTTCTAATCCGATCGAATCCATCGATGCTTACGCAACGCTTGACCTAAGTTTATCATATCGAGACGTGGGACTTGAAGGTCTGCACCTAGGTTTCCGAGTTACCAATCTCTTGGATACCGTCTACTTTCACCCTGGAGTAAACGGAGCGGATGCAGGCAATACCCCAGGACAATGGCAAGAAAACGACGAAGGGATCAATAACTGGGTCGGTAGTGCGGGTAGCTACAACTCACTCATCCCACAGCCAAGTCGTACTTTTCATCTCACACTCGGTACCGAGTTCGACTGAGTCACCGCGGCGAGAGCAAATAAAGCCCACCCGACTGGGTTCCCCGAAATGCTTCAACATAGTGGTGCCCCATCAAGCATTGCTCTGCACAGCGAAAAAACATCGCCTGCCATGCCTGTGCACATTCCTTATCGGTCTGACGCATTCCGAGGTGATTTTCAGGGATTGGCAGAGCGGCCTGTGCTCCAGCTAGCGTCTGTTCCAAAACTTGCTCGTTAAGGCTTGGCCAGCCGCGCGTATCTGTCTCAATAAGGAGTGGCGCATTGAGCAAATCTCTCTCGCGCCGCGCGAGACACTCATCGCTCAACAAGCTTCCTTCACTCACACGCCAACAGAGCTCAAACCGATGGGTAGGAAAACCATCCCCATACATCCGAAAAGCGGAGCTACCATAAGCGTTCGGTATATAATCAAAGACTTGTCCGCCGAGCTTCTGCAAATTTAACCGAGCGTTTGGCATCATGAGTGGATCGAATGTCCAGATTATCCGCTTCAGCCCGTGCTCGAGTGCAAAGTCTCGCTGTGCCATCTTCAACCGGTAACCAAAACCCTGGCCCTGTAGTGCAGGTAAAACCCCAGTTAAGTGAGAGTAGAGACAAGGCTCTCCATCTTTCTCACCGCGGAAGGCCAACGAAAATCCAACCAAAGTATCCGTGTGATCAAAGGCCCCGAGCACAAGACCGCCCGAGCGAACCGCTGCAATAAAAACATGCCGAGGTGTGACCGATTGAGGCTCAAAGTGCCAAATCTTGGTCTGCAACGTCTCGATCGCTTCGAGGTCGTCGTGGCTGTCTAGGGTTTTCAAATGCATTCGGTCCTAACCTCGACGGCCTTGTAACACTCGCAACGAGCGTCGTCATCGTCGGTCTGGATTAAAACCAAGTAAATTCGACCAACCGATGTGCATACCGGTGCTTCATTTCATTGATATGACACAGTGTCGCCCAGATGGTGGTTCTGTCGGTCCACGTCATCGCATCAATGGCTGCACCGTCGACTGCGAGCAGTGTTGCCGCTTGAGTCACCTTCGCTCGAAGGCCGAGCGCAATCTCGTCTCCAAGAAAGCCTAACTTACCAACATGATCGCCAGGAGCGAGTCGAGCATGCATCGTCCCAGCGGAATCCAAAACCACTTCACCCGAAACCACATAGTAAAGTGTGTCAGAGAACGCATCGTCTTCAACGAGGATAGCACCTGCCTCGAATGACTCGAAGCGTGAGGATGCTAGTACCCGGTCGAGTTCCTCAGGAGGAAGCGTCCCGAAGAGACTTGTGCCGTTCAAGATCAACCGCTGCTGAACCGCATTTTTCCCAATAGGGTGCGGAGCCTCCTCAGAATTCTCCTTATGCTCATCCTCTCTACTCTCACCAATAAGAGAGCGGATCCCACTTGAAAGAGACTCGAGGACGGTCTGGTAGACAAGGAAACTATCTCTGAGTACTGATAAAAATACCTCGCGATTGAGAATTAAAACGAGACTATCCTCTAAGACGTCAACCCGCTCGTGAAAGATCTGATCGCCTAACAATCCATCAAGACCGAAATGCGCCCCCCCAGTGAAAGTCTCTCCATCACACCTTAAGCTACCTCTCAACACGACGTAGAGTGCATGTTGCGGATCTCCCTTCTCCACAAGTACCTCTCCCCGGTTCACCGTCTGATGCTGAAAATATTTAAGACATTGAGCAAGCATCGAAGAAGGAAAGCCGTCGAAAAATTCTATCTGTTGTAGGCAATCTACTTGAGCTTCAAGACCAAATGCATTGTCTGTGGATAGAGCCTGACCTTTTTCACCCTTTGGCACCAGCTCACTTAAGAAACGCGTCGCGCACACGGCTAACCAAGGGTTCTGGACGCTGAAGCTGCCTTTGGATAGCTCGGTAAGCTGCGTCAATGCGTCTTTAGGTTGACGATTATAAAGCTTACACAATTTATCTATCCTACGTGTCGCGTCCAATGGCTCGAGCAAGGGGACGATCCGACTTGCAAGACGTAAAGGCAGTCTCTCCTCGAGCAGCTCGCAGAAAAACGCGATCTCTTTATTGCGACCAAGAAACACGCTCTGACTAATCTGGCGAAATGGTAACCCAGGCATCAAAAATGAAGCGATCAGAAGTATTCGCTCGACTAAGTGCCTGTACTCTTCATCGAGGGTCTCACGAAGCTCGACCCCTCCGCGTAAGGTGGCTTCTGCGTAGCGCTCAGCAGATTCGAGCAGGTCAATTGCTCTCGCGCCTTCCCGGTCTACAAGAGCGTCGATGACCGCTTCATCCCCCTCAGTTGCCTTCAGCCCAAGCAGAGCAAGGCCTGCAAGACAAATGTGCAGATGGCCCAAGTCGTCGGTCGACAGCTCATCGACGAGACGCTCGCGTGTCTCATGTGTTGGCGTTCGAACCAAGAGTTCTACAATCTGACGTTTCAAATAAAGGGGGCATTCTGAGGAGCGAAGAGTATCCCAAAGTGAGTCAGTCGCCACTCTTCCATAGCTGCGTAGTGCCGCCATGGAGTGACTCTGAACCTGAGGGTCGGATAGGCCGGCCATTACACTCTCCAAGAGCTGAAGAGATCCGAGTTTCCCGGCAGCCTCGAGCGCTGCCTGGCGTACCTGAAGATTGGGGTCCGCTGTTAAAACCTCGAGACCGTGATAAAATGCTGGATTACCAATGGCACCAATAATCTCAGCCGCCAAGGACCGGTCTTCAGGCTCTGTGGAACTCTGTAATTCTTCAAGACGTATTCCTGCACTGATAATTGAATGCAGTGACCCATGCTTGATCATCGCCGC
>JAYYQC010000241.1:0-7756 GCA_036128675.1 Myxococcota bacterium
AATTTTTTTAAAGGAATGAACGATGAAATTTCGTCTGCTTGCTTCTCTTGTTTCACTCTCACTAACATTGGTTGGAACCTCGGCATTCGCCGATGACCATCCAAGTAACTTTGCCCAATACTCCGTATCAATGAGCGGAAGCCCATTCGGTGGGGCGTTCAACTTTGGCTACAACGCGTCAGAGAAAACCACCTATCTCTTCTCGCTCGGCGGTTTGCCAGGTCTTGAGATGGACCAAGAAATTGGCGGAACTGACTACACGGTCGATAGCAGCAGTGCGTGGATGGGGGCGTTTGTTCAGCACCGTCCTTTCGAAGGGGCGAAGTGGTTTCGACTTGCCGCCGGTATCGGTATTGGGTCGATTGAAAATGAGCTGAAGGATGACGCTGGCAATACATTTGTCGCGGATTACAACGACAACCCGGTGGGTTATACCGGTATCGGTTTCGGTTTTGAACCAGTCGCGGGTTTCATCTGGGGCGTGGACCTCGGGTTGCTCTTTGGCTCGGGACCTGATGTTGGTCAGACCGCAGGAACGCCTGACCTCGATGCGGTGAATGATATCGCCGACCACTTCCTCTTTGGAACTGTCCTGCCAAATATCCAAGTGTCTCTTGGATGGGGATTCTAGATCGCCAAGTTACGACTTCGCACGTTGCACGATGTTCACTCAGGTGTAGCAACAGGGGCCGTCTCCGACCTGTAGAAGGTTCAGGTGTCGTGCGAAACACGAGTGAGGGCAGGAGAGGCAGCGCTTAAGTCGCTGCCTCTTTTCATTTTACGTGGGCAACGAGGTCGGCGGCGAAGGGGAGGGCGAAGTGGCCGTGTGTTAAAGTCGCTTCAGTGTCAGGTCTGTCGTTGTCTTCATATTCATCATGCCGCCCATCTTCATTTCCGACGTCATGGTTCCCTTGAGTGTTTTCAGCATGCCTTTCGCCACCTGAAATATCGATTCGAAGGCCCCGGTCAGCTTCATCTCGGGTGCACCGCCGCCCATGCCGCCCATGCCGCCCATGTCGCCCATGTCGCCCATGCCGCCCATGCCGCCCATGCCGCCCATGCCGCCCATGCCGCTCATGCCGCCAACGCCATCCTCACCGGTCCCGGTCTCGATGGAGGTCTTCAGGGTTGCACTCATCGCGTTGACGGTGGGCGTACTGGTTGCAATTTTCGTAGCACCCATTTTCATATTGAAGGTTGCACCTGGGCTTACCGGGCCGTCAGGAAGCTTCAGCAGCTCGAGAAATTTTGTCGGTAACAAGTCGACCTTCGGAGCGTCTTGCTTCACTTTGACCTTCTTCTTCTTTGCCGCTGGCTTCTTCACCTTTTCGACGCTGTAGCCACCGCTCAGCTTCCCGGTCTTCGGATCAAAGGAGGCGTGAACAGTGACCTTTTCGTCTCCGATTTGCGCGCTGCCCGAAGCTCCATTGGGGCCGACCTTCGCAGAGACCAGCATATTGTCTCCTTGTTCGTCGATGACCATGTAGACGATTTCTTTAAACTTGAAATTTCCTTTACGGTCGATTTCGACAAGATTTCGTAGTGCGTTTTTCGGCAGGCCCGAGAGGCTACCCATGACACGTCCAGACTTATTGACGACCTTAAACGCCTCGATTGCGATCACACCTTCGGCGGTACCATTCGATTGAACGGATTCGACGTGGATGGCGAATGTGGAATTGAGGGTGAAGGTATCATTCATGTTCATCCCCATCCCGGACATGCTCACGTTGTCGACCGATGTCGCTTGAAAGCGGTAGGTGTTCCCGCTTTGCCAATTGTAGTTCAGCTCGGTCGCGAGCGCCGTGCTTCCGGTTAAGAGTGCGAAGGTGGTAACGAGTGCTAGTCTGATTGGTGAGAACATCGTGCGTCTTCCGTAAAAGTGTTTTCGAAATTGTATTGGACTTTCGAGCTGGGCCCCATCCGTCACAAGTGATAACCAGGACGGGAAGGGTACGATGGATATTCATCCAACTAAAGGTAAAACGCACTGTTGCGAATTTTGCGTTGCTTCTTAAATTTTTCACGAGAACCAGCCCAGAGGAGAAAGACATGGCCAAGCGAAAAAAACGTCAAGAACGGGATGTAGAAAAGGGCTATACGGCCAAGCAGCTGGCCGCGAAGCTGCGCCGGTTGGCAGACTCACTCGAGAGTGGAAAGCCCTTCCGAATTCAGGTTGCAGGCGAGCGCATCCTCGTCCCGAAGCATGCCGTTTTTAATATCGAGCATGAGCGAGAAGGCAGCGGAGAAGAAATTGAATTTCAGTTTAAATGGAAAAATGAATAGCTGTTTCATTACAGTGACTTAGATAGTCTGTGCTTCTCGGATGCTCCGCTGGTTGGCTTGATAGAGCGGGCACGATAGTGCTGGACTTGCTGGAACCGACGGAGTAGTGCGACACTTCATCGATGGCTGGTGGTTCACGATAATGGTGGCCCTGAGGCCATAGTTCAACGCTGAAGGATGTGAGTGTGAGTTTTGTTGGGTGGCTAAGGAAGGTACTGCTTCGGACCTGGCCCGGTGCTGTGCTGCCCTTTGCATTTCTGCTCAACAATCTTGTTTACACGCTCATGTATGCTGTGCTCACTGCGTGGCGGTTGGTTTTTCCGGAATCCAAGCTCAACCCGGCGTCTCATCCTCAAGACCAGAAAAAGCGCGTGCTGCTTTTCAGCGAGCACGACCTTGATTCAGATTTTCGGTCGGGTGTGATGACCAACACGATGACCTTGATCAGCACCCTGAGGGGACAAGGCTATGAGGTGGAGGTTGTCTCGCCCCGTGATTGCCTCATCCAGGTCGAGACGCCGACAAAAGAAGCCGAGGGGATTAAGACGGTCATCGCATCGCCGCTCTTCCTCTACCGAAAGATAGCCGAGCATCACAGCTCCACCATCATCTTTACCTCGGAGTTCTTGCTCTGCCAGCAGGCAAGACTGGCGTGCGTCTTCCTCGGTAAAACCTATCTCGCGCGACTGGCAACCCGCTGGGATTGCTTCTTTCAAGATTGGTTCTTGGTTCCGAAATGGTTCAGCCGGCCATTCTTGCGAAACGTCATCCACTTACCTGACCGTCATCTCGGTGTGATTGCGAAGCCCATTATGGAATATGGCCGGGATACGCTGAAGCTCCGAGGCACGTTTCATCATTTTCCACAGACGATCCGGGACGAGTTCTGGAAGAAGCCCGTCCCGGAGAAGGTGCGCGGAGAGAAGCCGGTGTTCCTGTCGGTGGGGCGGGTGAGCTCGGAGAAAAATATCGAAGCCTTTTTGGATTGGGATGTTGACGGTGTGAAGCACGTGGTCGGCCATGGCCCTGTGCTTGCCAAATATCAAAAACGTTATCCCGATGTTATCTTCCATGGGCGACTGGATGGAGAAGAACTGGTCGATGCATTTGACCGAGCTGATTACTTCGTCTTCCCAAGCCGCACCGACACCTTTGGGATGGTCTCGGTTGAGGCGCTTAGCCGAGGTTTACCAGTGATTGCTTATTCTCAGGAGATGGGCCCCAATTGCGTGATTGGCGGAACTGCGGTGGATACGCTGGCTCCAACACTGGGAGAAAGCTATGAGCGCGCGAAAAAGCTCTCACCGGACGATTGCATCAAGGCTGCAGAGCGCTTTTCGCCCACGGCGCTCTTCGAAGCCTTCTTAAAAATCGAGGCGGCGCTCGAAAGCAATGAGCCAGCGATGAGCGAACCAGAAGAACGTATCGCTTAATCCCAGCCTAAGAATTTTTTCGAGTGTCTCCAAGCGCCGTGTCCCCGTCCGACTGGGTCATTGATATTCGGGTTGGCGGAACAGACATTCTGACGGCAGCCATCGAGCTCAGCGTTAAATTCGTCGGTTGAATACGTATAAAAGCAGGGCGTAAGCTCGCTGGGCGACGCATCGGCAGCGTTTGGCCAGTATTGCCCAATATAGCTTGGTAGATCGGCCTCCTCGATGGTGTGATTGCAATGCAAGCACCACCTATTTGTACCCACGAGACCCTGTTCCTTGGTGTAGGTCCACATGATGTCGGTATTCGTGTCACAGATTCCGTGCTCATTTTGAGTCACACAACCAGTGGTCAGGACGGTAAGAATTAAGAATATGAACGCAGAGACAAGCCGCATCAATGCTCCTTGGTTATTTGCTCGAACCTGCGTCCAGTGTAATCAAACCGGCCGAAGGTTGCGATGTAGGTTTTAGAAGGGGCAACGCTTACCGCTGGGGCAGCCGACCACGCAGCGCGATACCGGGGCGCTCGACAAAAAGATAGACCCCGGCCGAGATTAAGAGTGTGAGCGGTAACGCGACACATCCACCCATCAGCATGAGCATCGCGATACTTATCTCTGACCACTGCGCGACCAACCCTTGATACACCCCCAAGATGATGAGGATGTGAAAGAGATACATCGAATAGGAGAGCTGGGCGATGACATAAAGAGGTCGGCTCGATAGCAGCCTCGCAGTCCATTGATTCAACCGTCCAGAACCGTGAAGAAGGCTGAGGATCCAAAAACCCAAGCCAAAGTTCAGCATGGGGTGAGCGATGATTCGGCTGCTTATCAACCGAATTTGCGTATCGTTGAAGAGGAACTGCTCCGCAAAAGGGTAAAGAACCGCGAGGGTCGCGAGGATTGTTATCGGGATGCAGAGCTTGGAGCCATAAAACCATGTTCGAAGTGCCTCGGCATGGCGGACGTGGAGGAGAGCTGCAGCTATGCCAACGACAAAGCCTAAAAACCGCGTGTAAAGGTTATCGTAAAGCACGCCGAACTCGGTTGCGGAGACACAGTCATGGAGTGGCGACACGAAGATCTGCAAGCTGGCCTCAAGCATCGGGCCGCTCAGATCGCTTGGCGCATTTGAGCACTGTGATTGCATCAAGGTCATTGCTTCGGCGAGAAAGTAAAAGCGCGAGCCGATATAAGCCACCAAAGTGAGGACGACGACCTTTGTCAGGTGATGGAAGAGCTGCCGCCTGAGCATGAAGAGAAGCAGAACTGGGGCGATAAAGTAGAACTGCTCTTCAACTGCCAGGGACCACGTGTGGGAGAGAAACTGCTCTTTTACCGGCCAAAAGTTGTTGATGTAGAGAAGGTTGGTCCAGAGGTTCTCGACATTTGTCGACATCTCTCGCTCAAAGACCTGACTCGGACCGGGATAAACAATGCTGCCAATCGCGGCACTGGCAATCGCGATAAAGTATGCAGGCATGAGCCTTAGGAAGCGGCGTACATAAAACCGCTTGAACTGCAGGTCTTTGGTTGCATCGAATTCGAGGATTAAGAGCCGTCCAATGAGAAAACCGCTCAGTAAGAAAAAGGCTTCGACACCAAAGGCACCGCTCTTGAGCCACTGCACCCATGGGGGCAGCTGCTGAAACTGAACATAGGTATCTCGAATGACGACTTGGGCGCACCAGATCAGGTGAAAGGCAAACACGAGGAGGATAGAGAGTGCCCTTAAACCGTCGATCGGCCGCAGGTGTGCGCGAGGCGCTTGGGTGAGGGCTTTCCAGTGTGGCCGGAGGTGCCAAATACTGCTGGCCTCTGATTTCTGCGTCCTCGGCGCGTTCATCGGCTAAATCTCAATCGAAATGCCAACTCAAGTCGGTGCCAAAGACATAAAACGTTGTCTTGAGAGTCGTTTGACCACTTGGTGTTTGCGAGGGTGCCTCGGTCATTGCTGTCTTCCCGTCCTCGAAAAATTGTCCCATGATGCTCGCGCTGACCTCCAAGTGCTCGGTGAATGCATAGCTCGCCCAGGAACCCAGTGCGACGGTATTCATGCTGTATCGATTTGAGCGCCGAATTTCATCGGTAAAGCCCGTTTTAAATAAGGCCACGCCGCCTCCAAAGGTGAGCATATCGGTGAATGGATAACTCGCACCGAGGGCAATCTCCCAGTCATTCTTAAGCTTGCCATTGATATTCACGCCCAGGATGGTCCCTGCATCAGCGTACTCGTTGTAAAAGTAATTGACGTCTAACCTAAGCTCGAGTGCTTTCGAGAAGGTTTTGGCGACGCCTAGGTTAAGCATCGCGGGGATATCAGTCTGGATCTCATCCTGGCCTTCAGCAATACCGGCTGGGTCTTCGATCGCTTCGTTAAAGAGCGTAATTCGTGTGAGCGTCTCAAATTTGAGACTGGCCCGGAAGGTCTCGTCGGGTTGATAGTGAATGCCAAAGATTCCCCCGACATCCCATCCCGTGGACTCAGTTCTTATCGTGGCGTCCTGGAGCTCAGGGAGGTCGAACCAGCCAAAATCCTCATTAAAGAGCTCGATCGAGCCGCTGAGCAATACATCGCCGAAGCTGTAGACTGGCTTGATAGCGGCTGCGACGGAGAGTTCGTCGCTGAGTCGCAAGGCCATCCCAGCGACCCCACCGAGGTAGGCGGTGAAAACTCTCAGGCGGTTATCCGAAAATCGGACATCCGAGATAATTAAGCCGGGATTAAGCGGTGAGTCGTTGGATGCGTTGATGATGAAGTCACGACTCTCATCGAAGACGGGCGCGTCGTCTCGAACATCGATGAGTCCGCCAGCTTGCGGAAAGACGACGCCAAATAGGGCTAGGTCGTTGTTGCGCCAAGCAAGCGAGAGAGTCGGCAGAATTGGGTTGAACGCACCGAAGTCGACGACGGCATCGCCTCGGCCGAAATAATAGTCGCCATAGGTTGTGACGTTGCCAAGCTGGAAGTGGAAGCCCTCGGGACCAAAGGCTGTGCCGGCTGGATTATAAAATGCCGCGTCGGCACCAAGGGTTGTATTGGGGGTGAGGGTCCCAGATGCGTGCGCGTTGAAATACGAGTAACGGTTTAGCTTGGCACCAAGGGCGGGCGTCATCCACATGCTCGCTAGCAAAAGACCGAAGATGTGCGGGGGCCTTATACCGAGTAATTTCGAGATGCGGGTCATAGAAAGAAGCTAGCAGAAGGCTAGGTTCGAGGGTAGCTCAAGCCTATAGAATACAATTAAGTATCTGTTTTTATTAAGGGAATATCAAAAGATCGCGAAATCAACTCAAATGTTGATAAAATGCATGTGCTACCTTGTCCTACATCGTCTCTATGCGCAATTAGGGTAGGAGGGCGGCTGAACCCGATCATCGTCGCCTAAACCCATATCCGCTGGAGGATTTATCATGCGCTCTCTCGCCCTGGTCGCGTTTTTGTCTCAGTTTAGCCTGCAGGGGGTCACCCGATGTGCCCCTGCGCCCACCAATCCAACCCCCGATACGCCGACGGTAGAAGAACCTGTTGGTGAAGACGCAGTTGAAACGCGAAGCTTAGCGCGCGATGTTGATTACGCCGCCGCCGGCGACTTTAGCTTCACGACGACCGATGAGCTGATCGTCGAGCTGCCAACGGGTCGTCAGGTCAAAGTGAGTCTCTTCGAGCCCAATGCTACTGGCCCGCTCCCGCTCGTGGTTTTATCGCCAGGTTTTCAGCTAAACCGGGACTTTTACCGAAGCTACGCGGAGCACCTAGCATCGTGGGGGTTTATTGTTGCAACCCAAAGCTACAGTGGTCGCGTTTCGGGTCTCTTTAATTCGAATCACGCGAGCATCGCGGAGGACACCCTGGCTTTGGTAGAGGCCCTTCAGACTGACACCTATTTGAATTTGAACATCAACCCAGAAGCAGTTGGACTCATCGGGCATTCGCTTGGAGGGAAAATCAGCATCCTCTCAGCGGTTTTAGACTCAAGTATTGCCGCGGTTGTCGGGCTCGACCCAGTCGACGCGAACACGCCATCTGTC
>JAYYQC010000242.1:0-12011 GCA_036128675.1 Myxococcota bacterium
TGCCGAACGGACCGGCTTTATCTCAATGGGCTTACGGGTCCTGGTCACCAAGGTCCCAGACTCGCTCCTCACCGCGACGGTCGTCTTTGCGGGTGTCATGAGCTCGATGGCTGCAGATGCCGGTTATGTCGTTTTGACACCACTCGGTGCGTTGCTTTTTGCCAGCGTGAAGCGTCACCCCCTGGCCGGTCTCGCGGCTGCTTATGCTGGTGTCTCTGGTGGCTTTAGTGCCAACCTATTGATTACCGGCCTCGATCCGATGCTCTCCGCGCTTACTCAACAGGCTGCACAAAGCTTAGATCCTTCTTACACCGTCAACCCAGCGTGCAATTATTATTTCATGGTGGCGTCGACCGTGATGCTCACTGTCATGGGGACTCTGGTTACAACCAAGATTGTTGAGCCGATGCTTGGGACTTGGGACCCGTCGCTCGGTGAGGGCATCGCTGATGATACCGAGACTGAGCCGGGCGCTGCAGAAGCACGCGCTTTTGGAATAGCCATGGGCGTCGGGGTCGTCGCGGCAATAGGTATCGCTCTCTTGGGTATCGTGCCAGGCGCGCCGCTTCGCGATGCGATTCCCGAAGGGGCCCCAGCCGTCAATGCATTGAATTCCTTCTTTTCGGCCATTGAGATCTTGGTGACCATCGGCTTCATTATTCCCGGAGTTGTGTATGGTATTCTTACCAAGTCAATTACCTCCGATAAGGATGTCGCCAAGATGATGAGCGACACGATGGCTTCGATGGGAGCCTACGTGGTCCTGGCTTTTGTCGCTGGACAATTTGTTGCGTACTTCAACTGGACCAACCTTGGAGCCATCACTGCGGTGAAAGGTGCGGGGGTTCTCGAAGCCATCGGTCTCAAAGGCGGACTCCTTATGATTTCCTTTCTGATGGTCGCATCGCTGATGAACTTCCTCGTGGGCTCGGCGTCGGCGAAGTGGGCATTCATGGCACCGATTTTCGTACCGATGTTGATGCAAATGGGGCTTAGTCCAGAGGCAACCCAAGCGGCGTACCGCGTGGGTGATTCGATTACGAATATCATCTCGCCTCTGATGCCTTATCTGCCGATTATCATCGTCTTTGCGCAGAAATATGACCGTAAGGCCGGCATTGGAACCATCCTTGCCGCGATGCTTCCATACTCGATCGCATTCTTGATCGCTTGGATTATTATGCTCTTGGTCTGGGTCTATGTTGGGATCCCGCTCGGACCAGGAGCCAGTGCGTTTTACAGCATTGGCTAAGTTAACCCCAAGGTCGAGCCAAGTGCACATCGGCCAACTTTAACTTGTCATAGAGGTGCGGAAAAAGCGCACCGCCACGCGACGGTTCCCATTTGAGCTTAGGGCCCAGCGTCCCGGCATCGAGGGTCAACACCCATAGATCTGACTCGCCTTGGAAATGCTTGGCTACAGTCTCTACTGCCTGGGGCGGTGTACTGAAGTGAATATAACCATCTGAGATATCTATCGGAGCCCCCTGTGTCTCAGATTGGGTTAAGAGGTCGAACCACTCGGCAGGGCGCAATACCTTAAGGATTGGATTCGAGACCGGTGACCATTTAGGGCCAGGTGCATCCAGGGTAGTCCAAAATACCTCTTTCACTTTTGCGTAGCCCAGCGGTCCGCCTGTCGCTCCATGCTTTTTAGCAATATCGTACTTCACCCTTAGCTCGGCGGACTGCAGCGCCTGCGTTTGCTGGTCGAATGCTTTCCAAGCGTCAGAGCCTACGGAGACCACTTGAAGGCCAACCAAACCAGTCTGCTCGGAGCGGTATTCGAAGCTTGCAAAGTCGTCTGCCCAGTTTTCAGGCTGGGCGACTGAGGCTACGGTCTTAAGGTAATCGATGAGAGCACTTAATTGTCCCTGAGGGCTCTCGATGAGCAGGTCGATATCACCTCTTGAGAGGGACCCGAGCCACAGACTGGAGCCAATACATCGCGTCGTGACGTCGGCAAATCGAGGACCGATCAGCGCATGAAGGCTAGTTTGTGCAAAGCGTGATCGATCGACAAGTGGCTGAGATACTTCATTTAAAACGATGGTCATACGCTTGCCCTATCACAAGCAGGAGCCTAAGGAACCTACGAAATCCTCGCGGAAGCAGTGAGGCTCTTGCAACTTTAACCTCCCTGGACTGGCCACGACTTTGAGTGAGTATTGTTCAAGGATACCTTAGAACTTTTCTATGCGTCCGAGTAGAGGCGGCGAATCGATGATAGAGACACAAAGCGCCCAAACTTTGAAGCTCTTAAAAATGCGTTCCGCGAAGGTGCCGTCAGAGGTCCTTGAGCGCGAATTTGCCAAGCGGGACGCTGAAGTCCTAGCGAAGTCTGCGCGCAACTTTGTTCCTCTCGCTGCACTGGGTGTCGTTGTGAGTGAGATCTTGCCGTTCTTTCATGACGGCTTTCCGAGTACCCCTTTGGTAAGCTCTGGCGTTGTTGCGATGCTGATTGGGCTCTTTATTCTCGCGCGCTCCGAGCCGACGCGCGGGCGCATGGTGATTGCCACGTCTACCGCGGCTATCCTGGCTTCGGCTTATGTCGGGTTTGCCTGTTCGCAAAGTGGGGGATTTGCTTCACCCCATTTGATCGCCTTGATGGTGATCTTTGCATTCGTCTCTGGGCTCTTAACACTGACCGTTTTTGAGACGACATGCACGCTTATCTCGTGCTTGGCTGCTCTCCTTTGTGCGATTGTCTGGCTGACGCCTGAGTTGTCGGGCATACCCGATGAGGCTTCGGTCGCGTTGATGTATGTCGTCCTCCTTGCTTTGGTCGCGGTGGTAACAAACCGTGCAGGTCGGTTTGTGCGACGTCGCGCCTTTGAACGAAGCCTTGAAATTGAGGCGCTGCATCGATTCGCGGTCGAGGAAGTTCTCTGCCGGCATCTCTCCCCTCAGTTCGTTGAGTACGCACTCTCTGGGGAAAGTCTCTTGGACTCACCCGCCGAGAGGCGGGTCGTTACGATGCTTTTTGCCGATGTCGTTGGGTTTTCGCGGATGGTCGAAACACTGACCCTTGAAGAGCTCGAGGCATTGATGACGCGATTCTACGATACCATTGCGGCCATCACTTTTCGTTACGATGCAACCCTGGATAAGTTTATTGGTGATGCTGTGATGGCATTGGTCGGTGCGCCTCTTTCTCAAACGCCTTCACACCAGGCTTCAATCGCCTTGGCGATGGCGGCGGATTGGCACCATGCAATCGAGTCGCTTGGTTTGGAGTATTTAGGCAAGCCTCTGAAATTGCGCATTGGAATTCATCAGGGAGAGGTAGCGGTCGGTGCATTTGGTGGCGAGCATCGACTGGATTACACCGTCTTAGGCAGCGCAGTAAATATCGCAGCACGCCTGGAAAAGCTTGCTCCGGCTGGTTCAACCGCCCTCAGTCAAGTGGTTAAATCTCAATCTGGCCTACCGAGCCACGCGTTTAGTTCGTTGGGGATGCAGTCACTCAAAGGTGTTGCTTCACCGGTTGAGGTGTGGATTCACGGGTCCTCCTCCGATGCGTCGGTGAGTACAAAAACCGGTTGATGGTAGACCAGCCGAGCGCCTAACCTTAACGCGTTGCGCTCGGTCGCAGCCCCTGGTGAAGACGCGATGAGCGCGTAGCTTGCGCCTCGGTCCCGCGCCATCTTGAGACGTTCCACGATCATCGCGCTTTGGATCCCGCGCCTTCGATGGTCGGCCAGCACGGAGCCTGTAATGAGTGTTGCAGTTTGCTGGTAGTACTCAAGACCCGCGGTTGCGATGCACGCTTCATCCTGCCAGAGGCCGATAAATTCAGTACGAGGGTGCTCGATGACTTTCAAGGCCAACCCTATGGTGGGTTCAGTCAGTGCATCTGAAAAGCCAATGAGATTGGCTTGCGCGAGCTCGTATTTCATCGTGTCTTGTGAATGTTGGTCAATATTCGCAAATTCGTACGTCGCTGCAGATTCGAATTCTATTAGAGGATCGCGAAGGTCCCAGAAAAGAACGGAATCCCAGTCGTCGATCGAGAATCTGTGCAATCTGAGTTGTTCCCAGAGTGATGGGTGCGAATACGGGGATGCATAGAGTTTAATCGTTGACTGACGACCTCGGTAGAAAGCCAACACATCTTCCAGCATCTGGCGTGTGACGGGCTCCCGCATCCCAAGACCCGTGACACGACTGGGCCATGCGCCGGGATAGGAAAAACCCATGACGCCATCACCAACTGGGCGGGTATCGTCAGCTATCTCCTGAATCACCGAGACCATTCGGTCAGAGTCATGGAGTGCTAGTGTCTGAGGTGTCCATTGCATGGGTTTTTCCTACCGTTGGTCCTTGCGTGGAGCAACCGGTGATTGGTGAGACCAATAAAAGCGCGTGAACTTTTAACCAACTGACTCGTGAGAAGTTAAAGACTCCCTTGGGTTCAACTTTGGAGGATTGGTCTTGAGTCGTCTTAGTCGTGAAGCATTTATTCGTCAGTTTGACACAAACCGCGTCGAGCTTACTCAGCTCCAAAGTCAGCCAGATATTTCGCCGGGGGTAAAATCGAGCCTTCAAAGTGCTGATCTCAATCGCGATGGTTTTTTGAGTGGTCGGGCTGAGCTGGATCGCGCCTTTAGCCGACTCGACAACTACGACCGAGATGGATCCCGTAACTCGATTCAGGTGGAGCGCGATGGGCAAGAGACCGCGCTTGGGCGTGTGGTAAGCGCTCTCACTCAAGTGAGCCAGTCTCGTGTTTCCGGCATGTCTGGCTCCTCCGAAGCTATCGAAGTTGCGCTCGAGAGTGTGCGCCGTGGCTTGGTGACACTTGACCGAGGGGACCGAGGGGGGACAGTTCGGGCACTTCAGACCGCATTGAGCGAGCTTGGCTACTCGGTGAGTGTCGATGGTGATTTCGGGCCTCAAACCGAAGCCGCTGTGATGGCATTTCAGCGGTCCAATGGGTTGCTTCCCGATGGTGTGGCAGGTCGTAATACGGCTTCAGCTCTCTTGGTAGCACTCGATGCACAAAGCTCAGGGGTGTCTTCGGAGCCGATAAATCCGTCGTCGGTATCAAGTGAGAGTTCATCGCCAGCGTCATGGCGTGCGACGCTCGAGCGTTTGGGTCAAGTGGGCACAACCCTGCGCGAAGGTGCACGGGGCGCTCAAGTTCAAGCTCTACAAGAAGGCCTCAGAGAAGAGGGTGTGAGCCTAGAGGCCGATGGTGTATTCGGTCCCGCTACCCGCCGAGCACTTCAGAGCTATCAGTGGTCGCGCGGTCTCAGCGCTGACGGAATTGCTGGGCCTCAGACCTATGAGGCACTGGTCACCGGCGCTCCAGAAATTGAGCGTCCTGAGCCAACCCCGAGCAGTGGCAATCCTATCGACCTCTTTCCGGTCGCAGGCGGCCAATTCAACGTTGGATACGACGCAAATTGGAACAACTTTGATTACCGTACCGCTTACCATAACTCAGACTTTAGTCTAAGTGCGACCGATGCAAACCATCCAAACGGGCACTTAGGTGTGGATGTATTCGCACCGCTTGATGCACCGATTGTTGCGCCGGTTGCCGGTGAAGTTGTGAAAGCTGGCTATAGCTCAATCGGTGGGTATCATGTGACGATCCGTCGCGGAGACATCTATTATTACCACGCACATCTAAACAACGTTGCGCCTAATATTCGACCAGGGATGACTGTTGAGGCGGGTGAGTATCTCGGTGGTAACGGTGCGACGGGGGCTGCGCGTGGTACCGAGCCCCATTTGCACTTTTCGATGTATCGAGGCGCGGGTGGTTATAGCCGTAATCCGATTAATCCATTCCCTGCGCTTAACGCTGCGATCTTACGCGGAAGCGTGATGACTTAAAGAGAAAATGCTTACTTAATCCGTCGGGCATTTAAAGAGATTTCAAAAAGCGAATCAGTGCGTTTCGGTCATTTCTCGAGAGACCTCGAAACGCCTCTTTGGAGTTTTCGGCCTCGCCTCCATGCCATAGGATTGCCTCACTCAAGGTTTCTGCTCGTCCGTCATGCAGATAGCCTCGACCACCGCTCACACCCTCTGTGAGGCCAATGCCCCATAAAGGAGCGGTTCGCCATTCCGTTTCGCTGGCTCCGACTTCATTTAAGGTATCCGCCAAACCGGGGCCCATATCGTGAAGGAGCAAATCGGTATACGGATGAAAGGTTTGGTTTCTAAGCTCTGCATATGGGTGGCTATCGTCCGTTGTCATCGTACGCTGGTGACAACTCGAGCAGCTAAGCTCCTCGAAGAGAGCTTCACCGCGCAGAGCCTCATCGTCATGAAGGTCACGTCGGGCTGGGACACCTAAGAGTGATACATAGCGTCGCATCAACTCGAGTGCTTCCTGGTCGAGCCATTCACTGCCCGGCCGTGCGTCGCTTTCACCATCGAGCTTCGGAAAGAGGTCAGATGCAATACCCATGTCTCGATTGAGTGCGATGGCGATTTGATAGGCAATACTGGGCTGTGACGCCCGATAGCCAAAGCGGCCGACGAGGTCTTTGCCAGCTTCTGTTCTCGAAGGGACGACACGGAGCTTACCCGAGATCCCATCACCATCCTCGTCGCAGGGATCAGCCAGCTCGGCCAAGTAATCGGCCGGCACGGCTTCAAGTAGGCCCAATCCAATCAATTGTGGTGCGACTCGAACCGAGTAGTGTTCTGGAGTGACTTGACCAAACGTATAGAGTGGGCGGGTTAAGGTATAAGCTTCGCCGTCTGCGTAGGTGCCTTCAATTGTCTCATAATCGGCGATGCTGAGTAAGCCCTCGGCAAGGGTGACTGAGTCAGCTGCGTAGATTTCGAACCAATTTAGATTCCAGCCTCCGGTTTCTGCAACCAACTCAAGCCGCTCAGTTCTCGCCGTGATCTGAACCATGATGGAGGATGTCTCCCAGTTTTGCCAGCCGCCGGTATTGGGGACTGTGACTGAACCAAGAATTTCATCACGCTCAGGTGCACGCACAAGAAACCGACCTCCGTCAATCTGACTTGCGTGTCGAAATGCGAGGGCATAGGCACCTGGCTCCAGCGCATCCTCTGAGGAGAGTTCGTAGGTAAGTTGGTCACCGGGATCTAGATAACCGATATTCAGTCCTCCACCGACGTCGTTACTCGACTCAAGCTCGATGCCACTTGCGTTGATATAGTCCTCGGCTTCCTGCCTGATGAGTACATCGCCACTGACCTCAAGTTGGCTCTTGGGCTGCAACGAATCTCCCATGAGAGGATGGGGGACTCCGGGGACCTCGGTTCCGATCTTTACGACTGCACGACCGAAAGCGGCTCCAAGTTGTGGAGTGAGGTCCCTCCCATTATTGACGTGACAGCTTACGCAACTTTCACTGACGCGTTTAGTACCGGCGCGATTGCGGTAGGCCTCGAAGATTGGGTTGCCGGGCTCAGAGTGAACGCCTGTTGCAAAATCGGTATGGTGCAGTCGTCGGCCGTGCATAAATGGATGGCCGCTGGCTGGAGTTATATTGCCTGCCATCTGTTTGAAGCGATGCTCTGGCTCATTGGAGTATTGATACGGAAGGGTTGTGCCTCCGCCGAGCCAAGCGTTTAGAGGCAGTGGGAAAGAATCAAATGAGGCGTATTCCCGTTCGGTCTCGCTGGTGGCTTGTTCTTTTGCTTGGGCGTACCAAGGTACGATTCCTTCGCCGACAACATAAAGTAGGGCAGTGCCATAATAGTTGGACCGACCATTTCGCGGCGCTAGGAGAAACTGACTCAGCTCGATTTCAATGCGGTCCCCAAGCTCGAGTGGCCGATTCTCAGGAGATTTATTCGAGATAAGGGCACTATACATGTACTCCGTCTCACCGGGATAGAGGATGGATGGTTGGACTGAAACCAACTCGACGCCCGCGTTAAGGTAGTCTGACATGTTGTTGTGATAGACTGCGGCACCATTGGCATAAAAGGTACGGAACTCAGCTGGATTCAGTTGGGCCAATGTTGTGAAGTTAAAGGTAATGCCCAAGCCGCCTACTGCGACCCGATCGATAATCTCAAGGTTGGCAATTCTCTGTTCCCAGTAAAAGGGGAGGTAGTGGTCGTATCTGCGAAACGGTACACCGTTGACCATATCCTCTCGTGCATGTCGGTCTCGGGCTCGGTCGGCAAGGTAGGTGATGAGTGCGTCGCCGGTGAGCTCTTGGGTATCCGGCTCTCGCGCGTCGAGGTTATCGTATAAAGCGGAGACGATCGGTGGCGCACAGTCCTCAACGGTCTCGCTTGGATCGACTTCACTGGGATCTTGACCATCCCCTGGCTCGTCTGGAGCGCTGGAATCAGATGGACTCGATGGGTCATCGATATCGTCGGTGGTCGATGCATCGGTTGGATCGGCCGGGTTGCTCTCGCTCTCACTTGGGTCGCCAATTGTGACTACGGTTCCGTCTTCTTGTTCTTCACAGCCGCTGACCGGACAAGCCGGCTCGGTTTGATTCACACATGCGGTTGAGAGCAGAGTAGAACCGAAGATTAGAAACGTAAGGACTCTTGTTCGATGAATGGGGAGATTCATTCTCGTAGTCTGACGGGTGGGGAGAGATTCATCAAGACCCCGGTACTGCTTTCTTCATCGGTGGCGCAGGGATGACACCTGTGCATCCGTTTGCGTTGTATGAAAAGATAATGACGCTAGAAACTCAAAGCTAAAAGGATAGAGGATGGAGTCGCTTGAGCCGGTTGGCTACGACGTTTTTCAGTTCAATGCGGTCAGCGGCCGAGGCGATGCGCTTTCGCATCCAGTCTATTTTAAGGGTGAGGGACCGGCGATGCTTCTCTTACAAGAGATGCCCGGGATCGGTCCGGAGATGTTACGACTTTCGGAGCGCTTTGTTAGTGAAGGATTTCAAGTCTATCTTCCACACCTCTTTGGTCCATTGGGTGAGGTAGACCGCCTACGAAATGGTCTACGTATTCTTTGCATGCGACGTGAATTCGCACTTTTCAGTAAAAATGAGACGAGCCCGATTACAGCCTGGTTCAGAGCACTCTGTCAGCGCATTTCTTTTCATAATGAATATCCCAAAATGGGTGTGATTGGGATGTGTCTCACCGGTAACTTTGCGCTTTCCTTGATGACCGAAGCCAATGTTCATGCTGCGGTCGCTTCGCAACCATCGTTGCCAGTGCAGCGTCAGGACTTCGTTCACATGAGTGAGGCAGATATCCATGCGTTGCGCACTGCCATCGATGAAAAGGGACAGGTTCATGCATACCGTTTCGCGGGGGATCCGATCTGTACTGCAGGCCGTTTTACGGCGCTAGACCAATCGTTGAATGAACCAGGGAACGAGCGCATTAAGCTCCACACTCTGCCGGGGCTTGGACATGCGGTTCTTACGTTAGACTTGGTAGATCGGGACGGGCACCCAACCCAAGCGGCTCTTGATGAGGTAGTCGGCTATTTCAGCTCTCGTCTGATCTCTGCTTGAGGACTGATTCGATTCCGGCGAGCAATGAGGTTTCATTGAATGGCTTGACGAGCCACGCGGTTGCCCCGGCGTCAGCACCCTCTTGTCGAATATGTTCGGTTGATTCGGTCGTGAGCACAAAAATCGGCGTTGTCTTGAGGTGTGGTTGGGCCCGAAGAGCGATGACGAGCTGAATGCCGTTCATATCGGGCATGTTGACGTCGGTGATGATGAGATCGATATCCTTTGCCTCTTCTGCAAAGTCGAGAGCAGCAGTGGCACCGGGCTTTGCGGTCACTCGATAGCCCGCTTTGGTCAGAACGCCCTCCAGCTGTTTGCGTATCAGTGCTGAGTCATCAACGATCAAGATATGTGACATCTCCCTGTCCTCCCTGCCGATACGGATTAACTTACCACAAGGTGGCAAGTAGCTTCTAATCCCTTGTTGACCGAGCACGCCGATGCTAGGCGCGCGATGAGGAGAGTATGAAATGAACGAGCGAAAATGGGTTGGGCTAGGGCTCATGGTGTTGGGCGTCGCACTGATCCTCGGGCTTGAGGCCCTGGTTAATCTATCGACCGATACCTCTGATTACGCCCTGATTGAGCGTCGGATCCCTGGTGGCACCGTCTTGGGTTTTGGGCTGGGCGTCTTTCACTTGCGCTCATGGAACAACAAGGTCGCATTTTTTGCAAACGTCTTCGCCTGGCTGACCGTCGGCGCGCTCATTGGTCGCATCAGTGGCATCTTAGCCGTCGGAGGAGATACCTTTCTCCACTGGCTTTGGGCCGGCTCGGAGGTGGTTGTCATCGCCGTGGCATTTGGCGTTGCGCGGTATTGGGAAGCTAAGCATCAGGCTTAATCTTGGACCAGGCGATAGGCGCTAGGCCTTCGGGTGCGCCAGGTAGTGTTGGCCACGCATTGAGACCATCGCCGAGTCGTCTCGGTATGAGATGTAAATGAAAATGCGAGACCGATTGCTGAGCGGCGACCCCTGAGGCGTGCAAGATATTTACGCCATCGAATTCACCCTTCGTCACCAAAAATTTCGAGAGAGCCTGCGTAAAAACCATGAGGTCCAAGAGGTCTGCGTGCGCGATCGTTGTCAAATCGTGGGTGTGACGCTTGGGCAAGATGAGCGTATGCCCAGGGCTCTCGATATCGCGTGGGACAATCGCAATTGTGTGAGGTGACTCACTGATCACCTCGGCTGGGGCCTGGCCTGCGACGATATCGCAAAAGATGCAGTGTTCGTTCATGAGCTTTTTCCTTCTTCACTTCAGTGACCTATCGCACAAAAGCATACCTGAAAGTACTTGGCACCTTTCTTTGGCTATGCTCAAGTTTGGGGGGCTGAACATTTCTAGTAACCCAACAGAAGTTTTCGGAACACACATAGGGAGAGGCGGGCATACCCACGGCTCGCTGGAGGAGTGGATGTGATGAGAGTTGGTACGCTACAGACCCAGCTAGGGGGCCTGTGGATCGCGTTGGTCATGGCTTTGCTGGGCTGTCAGCCCGCTGATGATGATGGGACAGATGGTAGTCCAAGTGAGCCGTCGGATAGCTCTGATGTCTCGGATACAAGCGATGCAACAGATGGTAGCGACCCAAGCGACACCAGTGATGCAACCGACGCAACCGACGCAAGCGATAGCACCGACGTCACTGATCCGAGCTCATCAACCGACCCTTCCGTCACAAGCGATCCGAGCGAACCAGAGATTGGCTACATCTTTTCTCTAAGTGCCGAGCTTCTCGGTCAAGGCGCGTCCCAACTTCAGAAGGTGGAAGTTGTTGCAATCATCCTCGACGACGATGGGAATCCGTTGACCGGCCTCGATGTTGAGCTGTCCATCGTACCAGACACTCATTTAGTTCCCCTTTCTCATTCGTCGACCGATGAAAATGGCGAAGCGCGCGCGGTGTATCTTGCCAGTGCGCTGGGCGATGTAACGATCAGTGCAGCGACTCGCATTGCAGAAACTGATTATACGATTGGACAAGCCACCCTGACCGTCGACTCGGGGGCATGTATTTCATCTCGGGATTATTTTGAGACACGCCTCTGGGGGCCGGTGATTCAGCAATGTAGCTCGTGTCATAACTCCATGGGCCGTGCGCTCGAGATCAACCCCTATGTCATGACCTTTCCATTTGAGGGTGAAGCTGATTTCCTCACCATCGCATACGACCAACTCGTCTCGAAAGGAATGGCGATTCCAAACGACGCGTACGGGGAACTACCGATGTATCTCGCGAAACCCATGGACCTCATCTACCATGGTGGGGGAGGCATCGTGGAGGCCGATAGCGATGAGTTTCATCTCTTGAGAGGGCTCGCTACGCTGACCAAGATCGAAGAGCAAGGCTATCAATGTGCTCCCCTTGCACAACGAGATATCTTTACCGGTGTCACCACTAAATCGAATCTCGAGGTCATGGCGCAG
Organism: Myxococcota bacterium; assembly: GCA_036128675.1. GTDB lineage: Bacteria > Myxococcota > XYA12-FULL-58-9 > XYA12-FULL-58-9 > JABJBS01 > JAYYQC01. Next base: position 11,880 of record JAYYQC010000242.1, read on the forward strand.
GCAAAGCTCGCGCTCACTGGGACCCCTCTTGATGCATCTTATTTCGAGACACGTGACCCATCGATATCGCTTGAGGAAGAGCTCGCGGCCTTCTTTAATGAACCACCTCAACCTGCCTTTGGTGATCGTATC
>JAYYQC010000243.1:0-8166 GCA_036128675.1 Myxococcota bacterium
ATGGGCCAACCTAACTTTACCCATCCGCATTTGCCTGAGAGTCAGCCCGAGTCACCCTATCAGTTGGCGACGGAAGATGGCCGAACTTTTCAGGGTTGGCTAGCTCATTATGGAAATCCGCACTTTGTCACGTTTGTAGAGCAAGACCCTATGACAATGGCTCTCACCTACGGAGCAGACTTAGAAACGAATGCGCGTTTTCCAGACCGCGCGAATATCAGCTTCGTACGAGTGCTTGATGATACGTTGGAAGCAGTTGTCTTTGAGCGAGGCGTCGGTATCACGCAAGCATGTGGCACCGGGGCGTGTGCAATTGGTGTTGCAGCGATCCGAGCGGGCTATCGAAATTTTGAGAGTCCTATTTCAGTACGGCTTCCCGGCGGAGTTCTCAAAATTACAATTACAACATCGTATGATACGACCATGAATGGACCTTCGATGCCGGTTTTCAAAGGGGAGGTCTCCGGTGTCTGAACTAAAATCCGTGGCTCTGTGGCACCCCGATGAGAAGATATTTGCCAGCTGGCACGACTGGTTTAGTAGCCGGGGCTGGATGGTTATCGATGTTGGAGAATCGGTATCTGAAGTGCCAGAAGTAGGTGTTTGGCTGGTCGCTTGGAATCAACAGTTTCACCGCCCTCAAGTGCGGATTGAATTCGAAGTGCGGCGGCAAAAATTTCCACAAGAAGTCTGGTGTGCCTCCGTCGCCCGCCATCATTTGGACACCGTGTCACTCGACGAACTTTCTCTTTTCGGTTTGGATGAAGTATTCTGCGAAGAACCCCTCGAAGAGGACTTGGTTGAAGAGCGTTTAGAGTTATCGCTTCGCTTTGCTCTACAACCTGCGTCGCGGCATCGGGTTCGTAACGCGATCCACCTCGGCTCGAAAGGGAATCTGGCGGAGACGGTCTCGGCGCTCACAGGTCAGTTGATGCGGGAAACGAGCTTGCGGGCCATAACCTTTTGGTTACAGAGTCCAGGCCAAGGTGTTCGCGGATGGCTACGCCGCACCGAAGATCGCATCGAGTCATTGGCAGGCAGTGTGCGTATGGATGGCTGGGAAGAGCATCCTGGAGATCGTTGGGGTCTACCTCGACGCTCGAAAGCGCATCGGTGGCAGCTGCAGACAAAAGATGAGATGGCTTGGTGGGTTCCGCTGGCACACCGACGCAGAGTCATCGGATATCTCGAGCTGGTATTTCCATCCAGTGTCTCTGCCGATATTGAAGTAGGCATTCTTAGAGTCCGAGAATGGGTGCCGGCTTTAGTGCGGGTGCTAGCAGAGCACTCCGAGACAAAGCCTATCCCGAAAGCAGACGGAGCATCATCGCTGGGTAAACAATGCGCTCAGATCTTGGTCGATTCCGCACGACGGGCTCATCGACCGCTGACCGTTGTATTGATTGGTGCGAGGGCCTCGTCGACACAGTGGTTATCAAAACTTTCATTGCGTCAATGTGATGTCATCTATGAGCTTGCTCCGCGACAAACACTCTTGGTTTTACCGGAGACAACGGGGCTTTCGGCACTGACACTCCTAACGCGTTTGAGCGAGACCCTTACAACGCTCGAGCAGGTTGGCATGGCGTCTCTGCACGACGACGGCGTCAGCCTTGAAGATCTCATTGATCGGGCTCGGAATTATCCTCTCTGGTCGGAAGAACGAGAGGGCAAGGAAAATTGGGCCGTCTTTGAACAGCAATCGCATTATGTAACAGCGCTTCATCTCGCCCGCGTGTGGCGGTCGACGCGCCACTATCAAGAAGGTCGCGCGCTTTTCGTAACGCCAGAGTTGGATACTGAGGCTTTATGTTCGCTGCCCAACTCTTGGAGTGGCATCGTCGTTTCGCCTGAACTATCTGGTGAAATACCGCTAGGATGGAGTTGGGTCCCCAGTAAGTCGGTGCCGGGGCGGGTCGAGGCATTCCTTCTGTCGTCGGACGGTACCTATGGCTTTCGGGGGCCAGGTCCAGCCGCAACTGCAGAAGAGGCCTGGGAGCACAGTGCCGATAGTCGCGAGGTTCTCACTCGGTGGTCTCAGTTAACAAACGAATATCTCTTGGGGGAAGATTGATGGGATGGTTTGCTCAATCAAGTGGGGCGCAATGGCTACGGGTTCTCATCTTGTGCGGACTTTCGAGCTCGGCCTCGGCTGAAATCTTTGCTCCTGTCGACGGGGAGAGGTTGCCAGCTGAGCGGGCTAAGAGTTTGACAGCCTCTGAAAATCCAGGAGGCTCGGACGCAGTTGATGAGGCGGAATTAAATGCGAAGACCATCGAGAAAGCTGCTGAATCTGAGGTGAGCACCGCGGATGAGGATCGTGAAACCACTCCGGAGACGGATGAGGAAACAGAGACTGCCGAATCTGAGACTGACGATGCCTCTGAAGCCGTGCCTGCCGATACCGATTCCAATCAAGAAGAGGCCTCGGTACAAGCCGACGCCATTGATACCCAAGAGACAGAACCCGCCGATGCTAAGGTGGAGGATGTGGCGCCGTCCACGCCGTCTCAAAAAAACTCAAATCAGTCCATTGAAGCGTCCGATGTAGCAGATGCGTCGACATCGTCCGGGGAGGATGCATCTCGTTCTCAGGATGCTTCTACGCCGGCGCAGTCCAAGGAGATCCTGGCAGGGGTTACATTTCCAGATGCTCCTAAGTCGGGTCTTTGGGGCTGGGGTCTGGGGCTAGATGTGCCAATGACTGGTATCCTTACTGGCAATGCAACGTCTTCAACTCATGGTCTGGGGTACACACTCGGCGTAGGTCTTGGGTATGAAGTTGTGCGAGGTTGGGTGATTCGATTGGCGCTCACAGGAGGTGAGACCTCGCGAGGTGAAGCGACGATTCAATATTTGGATGGCGGGATACCTTTAACGCGCTCCTTTGAAGCGGAGTGGCTTGGTGTCGAACTGGGACTCGGAGTTCAGCGTATTTTTAAAGAATTTGACCCCCTAATTTGGCCTTATGTTGGGTTAGAGGCGGGTCCGGTCTTCTCTGGATATTTTTATCGATTCGATAGTGCGGCTGTGACGACACTTGCAACCAACGATGAGACGACCCGGTACGGCGCAAACGAGTATGAGGCAGTGGGCCTTGGTTGGGCAGGCAAGCTCAGTGGAGGAATTCGAATCGAGTTGATGCCTGGTGTCGAGTGGGGGACGGAATACAGTCTATCGTTGACGAGTGTCTCGGAGCTTGAGCCAGTATCAAATACTCGGCAGATCCGTGAGGTCTTCCCAATTCAAGAATGGATTTTTCAGCATCGATTGGTGCTAGGCTTATGGTTAGGACTCTGAGATGCGGCGCTTGGTCTTCGTTTCTTCCGAGCCTAAGTTTGGTGAATCCATCATTGCTGGACTTCCGTCAGACGTTGAATTGGTTGCCAGCGATGGTGACCTTGAGCGAATCCTGAGCGCATTACGCGCTGGACCGGTGGAAGTCTTATGGGACCTATCGGCTGAGTGGTTGTCTCCCCAAATGCTTCTTGAGCTTTTATCAGACGAACAAATAGAGCGAAGTCGTTGGCTCTGGCTACGTCGGGAGCAGACGCGGTTTGAGGATATTCCTGAGGTTGGAGAATCGCTTTTGCTGCCGATGGCACCCCAGCTAATCGTGGCACGTCTCTACCCCCGTCGCTCATCGGTGCAGCCTGAGATACGCGGTGCATTCGAAGCAATGAGCCTTCCTGATTTGCTACAGACGCTGGGGATGAATCAGCGGGATGTAAGGGTCACCCTCGATTTCAATGGCGAGTCAGGTGTACTTGAGCTCCGCTCGGGATATCTCGCTCTGGCTCGCTTTCGAGGACATCAAGGGATGAAAGCGATGTGTCGCATTCTCGAACAAGAGGGCGGTACATTCTCAATGAGCGATGCCACAGATTCGGCCTCGACTTCGCTGATCGCGAGCGTTGGCGAAGCACTCATGATGGCGATTCAGTTTAAGGAGGAGAAGGCGAATCTCTTGGAGGAGTTCTTCAAGGAACCACGGGCTTTGCTTTGTCGAAGCGCCACGATGAGTTGTCCGGTAGGGGATGCCACCAAAGAGTTCGAGCTGTGGCAATATCTTGAGCGACCCAACACTGTGCGAACGCTTGTCGAACGCTCGTCGCTGCCAGATGCGATGGTCTTAAAAGTGCTGCGTGATTGGATTGAGGTTGGTGCGATTAAATTTCAACATCCTAGTGAAGCGAACACGGTCTTTCTTGGTTCGGCCTTCGAACGCCGTTTGAGCTCTGGTGTTGTTGCGGCAAAGGTTCAAGAGTTTGTGTGCATTTGCGCTACACGCAAGGATCTAGAGCTTGTCCACGAGGCATGGCGCAGCATCGATGGTTTCATCGAGAGTGGTGTGGAAAGTGAGTCGTCAGCGATCTCTGAATTAGGCTCGCTCTATCATTTTTCCGCCCGTCGTCGCTATCCGGTTTTGTGCTGGGTGGGCGACCGAGGCGACCTTCGGCCCTGGGCGAAGTGGCGAGCCAACACTTCCTTATTTTTGATGCACCGGGGCGCTGAGGGCTCGGCATTGGCGGAGTGCCTACTCGGTGATGCAACGTTTCTCGCTACCCGTGAAGTAGGGCTGAGTGGGGTTGATATTTTGAGAGGTTTGGAGAGATTGGTCGCTCGATTGTCGTAGAGCTAAGCTTGAATCTTCAGTTGAAATTCAGTTGTTCCGACCTTCAGCAGGTCGCCATCGTTGAGTGCGCCTGAGCTGACGGGTCTGCTATTGACGTAGCTTCCATTGGTGCTTCCTAGGTCGAGAACACCGACGGTCTGCCCGTCACAAAAGAGGAGAGCGTGGGCACGCGAGGTAGAGGAATCGGCTAAGACAATATCAGGCCCTCTTTCAAAAGCGGTTGGGCTCGGCTTGGCTCGATTGGTGCTGCTCATCGCCGGCGCTCGATCTTGAAGATGGTCTCCGATCAGTTGCGCAGATTGTCCGTCTAGGATCCGATTTCCGTCGCGGTCAATCAGTGCGGTTTCGCTCTCGGAAAGGTGTCTACCGAGTAGTCTGCAGACTCCCCAGTCAATACTGACGGTGTCACCCTGATTCGGACCTGCGACGATTGTGAGTACTGCTTTACCCATCTCTGTTGTTCCTCCCAGCCTAGACCAACTCTAGTAGTGAGCTTTTAGCGAGGTTCGGAGTTGATGTGAAGCGTAGACTTACATCGACTCGCTAACGCTCTAAAGACGGAGCAAGGTAGTTGTCTCTTTTCTCAAGAAGTGGTAGCCGGGCCTGATGTACTTTGGACGCGTCATTGGATCGGTCGTAGCGACCCATGGAATCGAGGGGCTGGCCGGTAACCGCCTCTTATTGATTGAGCGAACCGACGAGCTCGGCGAATCACTTCAACGCGAAGAGGTTGCGGTCGACACCGTACAGGCAGGTCCTGGCGATCGGGTTGTGTTGGTCAGCTCTCGGGAGGCAGCGATGGCGTTGCCAGAGCCTCATATCGCGGTCGATGCCGCCATTGTTGGCATCATCGACGATGTAGAGCTCGAGGAGCGTCGTTCATGAAACTTGGAACTGTGATTGGAAACGTGGTCGCGACTGCACACCATCCTGCGTACGACGCCAAAAAGATGATGGTTGTTAAACTAGACGACGCAGCAGCCGGTGCACCGGAGAGCATCATCGCACTCGATCAGATGAGCGCAGGCCCGGGCGATCGTGTTCTCGTGATGCAAGAAGGTAATGGTGCCGGGCAGATCTTCGATGGACGTGGCCCTATAAACGCCGTCATTGTCGGTATCGTGGATGCCGTTCATGGACCTTCAGCGGGAGCCTAAGTCGTGTACCGTTCGCGAAGAGATCTCGAACTCGAAGTTGTCGAGTACTCAAAGCGCCTTGCGACGCGTGGCTGGGTGGCCAACCACGATGGCAATATTACAGTTCGCATGGATGAAGATCTCTATCTCGCGACCCCAACCGCATTCTCGAAGGCCGAGGTTGAGCGTGAGTCTCTCCTTTATGTCAACGGCCGGGCGGAAAAGGTATCCGGCCGAACCCGACCCTTTAGCGAGCTGAATCTCCACCTCTTCGCTTACCGAACACGCCCAGATATCGCGACAGTCATTCACGCTCATCCGGTACATTCATGTGCTTTCGCAGTGAGAGGCGAGCCCGTGTTATCCACAATGCTCGCGGAGAGTGTCGTATCGCTCGGCGCTGAGATACCCCTTGTGCCCTATGCGATGCCAAAGACACCGGAGTCGACTCAGGTCTTGAGCGATGCTCTGCGCCTCAATGATGTTGTCATCATGGAGAATCATGGCGTCCTTGCGGTGGGCCCAGATCTCGAGACAGCATATCTTCGGCTTGAGCTGGTTGAACATCTCGCAACAATCCAGTTTAAGGCCATTCAGTTGGGAGGCGTCCGAACGATTCCGAAAGCGGATATCGGGGCTCTCTTAGAAGCACGAAATAAGGCGGGTCTTGGTTTTCCTCGGAAAGCGTTAGACTTTGGTCGCGGCCAGCGTACGCTACGCTCCATTTGATGTCGCGGTACTAACACCTACGAAAGTTTTAAGGTGACGTTATGACGATGCAACAACAGGTAAACGATTTAGTCGAGGCGATTGCGCAACGCGTGAGCGCGGAATTGGGTACCGGGACTACGCAAGATAGTGGCTGCGATGTCGCTGAATCATGTGATACTTGTCGCGGTTGCCACGTGAAGAGACCTGACGATGTTCGGAAATTTGTGAAGCTCGGTGCCGATCGGATTGCCGCGGGGGTTGGGCATGAAAAGCCTGCGAGCGATCTTGCCTCCATGATCGATCATACACTCTTGGTTCCAGATGCGACCAAGGACCAACTTCGCAAACTCTGCGAAGAAGCCCGCAAATATTCTTTCGCGACAGTTTGTGTGAATGCCACAAATATCCGCTATTGCGCGGGATTGCTGCAGGGCTCAAGTGTTAAACCCATCGCCGTCGTCGGCTTTCCGCTCGGTGCTATGACGCCTACCGCGAAAGCGTTCGAAGCGCGCGAGGCGGTGAGAAATGGCGCTCAAGAGATCGATATGGTGATTAACGTCGGTGCGATGAAAAACAAAGATTATGGTCTCGTGCTCGATGATATCTCAGCAGTTGTCGGAGCATCCGGCAATAAGCCTGTGAAGGTGATCTTAGAGACGGCCAGCTTGAACCACAATGAGAAGGTGATCGTTTGTTCTCTCTCAAAAATCGCTGGAGCTGCTTTCGTCAAGACCTCTACGGGGTTTGGTGCAGGCGGAGCGACTGTGGAAGACATCGAGCTTATGCGAGAGGTTGTGGGCCCTGAAATGGGGGTCAAAGCTTCAGGTGGTGTTCGGACGCGTGATGATGCCGATAAGATGATTGCAGCCGGTGCCAACCGACTTGGAGCAAGTGCCTCGGTGTCGATCGTCTCGGGGCAAGATGCTACCAAATCGAAAACTGCTCGTCGCAGCGCACCTAAGGGTGGTTATTGATCCCGACCTAGGGCTCGCGTGATAAAGAGGCCATGCGGTATCTTTGTCTACTTGGAGCCTTTCTTATGTCTTGTTCGACAGTGACTACTCAGAGTGACCCAAGCGTTGCGTCTTCACGGAATCCTACAATTATCGGTCATCGGGGCGGCTCACTGGAAGTTCCAGAGAATACCCTCGCTGCTTTTCGTTATAGCAGAGACCTTGGGCTCAAGTGGCTTGAGCTCGATGTTCGAATGGCGGCCGATGGCGTCGTCGTCTGTCACGACGAATTCCTAGGACGACTGGGCAAACGTCCCGATATCGAAGTCTGGAAGACGCCAATCGCTGCATTGAAAGAAGTCAGCGTTGGTGACCCCATGCCATCCGAATATGCACTGGGAAAGCTAAAAGAGTTTGGTCTCGCAGTTCCCAGGTTTGGCGACGCATATGTCGATGAACGGATCCCAACGCTCATCGAAGCACTCCAAGCGGTTGAGGACATCCATTTTATGGTCGAAATGAAGGAAGGACCTTATGGGGACGTCCTCGCCGACCAAGCAATTGCTGATATCCGACGGGCAGACGCACTCGACAGAGTCATTCTTGGCAGCTTTGACCCACGTCTATTGGACCGCGCGGCCCAGCTTGCACCTGACACGCCGTTAATAGGTATTGCGGAGGAACCTGAAATGATTCCCGAGCTGTTGAAACGACCGATTCGATATCTTGC
>JAYYQC010000244.1:0-10000 GCA_036128675.1 Myxococcota bacterium
GCTTTCCGACCCGCGGGCCCAAGCACTTACCGACAACTTCGCTGGTCAGTGGCTCTATACGCGTGCGGTTCCTTCGGTTGAGCCGGATCCCAACGTCTTTGCTATCTTTAACGATGAACTCGCATGGGCGATGAAGACCGAAACCGAGCTCTATTTCCAACACTTCCTCTCCGAGAACCTTCCCATCGACCAGTTGCTTACAAGCAAGTTCTCGTTCCTTAACGAGCGTCTTGCACAGCATTATGGCATCGAAGGTGTTGAGGGCTCCGAGTTTCGCAAAGTAGACCTGACTGGCAGCGACCGGGTCGGGCTATTGACCCAGGGGTCACTGCTTACCGTAACCTCATATCCCGCTCGGACCAGCCCGGTACAGCGTGGCAAATGGGTTCTACATCAGCTCATGTGCGATGAGCCTCCTCCGCCTCCTCCAGGTGTCGAGGGCATCGAAGAAGGTGTCGATTCCGACGCGAGCCTCCGCGAGCGTTTGGAGCAGCACCGAGCAACGCCGGTCTGCGCATCGTGCCACGAGACGATGGACCAGATTGGATTTGCTCTTGAGAACTTTGATGCGGTTGGCCAATGGCGAACCATGGATGGGCGCTGGGAAGTTGACGCTACTGGCATTTTTCCCGACGGCTCAACCTTTGACGGTGCGGCCGAAATGGTCGAGATTATCGCACCACAAAAAGACCTAAAGCACTGCGTCGCAGAACACATGATGGTCTACGCTCTAGGGCGCGGCCTCAAGGATTACGATGAACCGCACCTCGACCACTTAGTCGATGACTACATCAATCGCGGTTCTGGTTTCCAAAACCTCATCACCAGCATCGTTCAATCTCCAAGCTTCAAAATGCGACGGGGCGAAACCTCGACCGAGGAGGCAGCACAATGAGTTCTCAACGCTTTATGATGAACCGACGAGCATTTCTCGGCGGAGCTGCAGCTACCGTTGCTCTGCCATTCTTGCCCTCCATGTGGCCCAAAGCACACGCGGCCAATCCTGCTAAAAACCGCCTCTTGGTTTTCTACACACCCAATGGCTTTCCGATGGAACGCTGGACAGTCGAAGGAACCGGTCGCGATTGGACACCAAGTCAAATCCTGAGTCCTCTTGAGAACGTCAAAAGTGATCTCAGCTTGCTGACAGGGCTTTATAATATGCCAGCTTACCCCGAAGGTTCCGGCGGACATGCGTGTGGAACCGCTGGCTTGCTTACCTGCGTCCAGGCGAACAAGACAGAGTCGGTGAATATCCGAGCCGGTATCTCCATGGACCAACTCGCGGTCTCAAAGCTCAACCCATCCACTACGTTCCCGTCTTTACAGCTTGGTACCGATGGTGGTGCCAATATCGGAAACTGTGATTCCGGTTATAGCTGCGCCTACGTCAGAAATATCTCTTGGGCCTCTGAGACGACACCACTGCCAAAGATTGTCGACCCGCTGGTGCTCTTCGATCGGTTCTTCGCCGGCGCGGACCCAACGGCCTCACGCGAAGTCCAAGAGAAACGCCGGCGCTACAACGCCAGTGTTCTCGATTATGTGACCGAACAAGCAAAGAGCCTCAAACTCAAATTAGGTCGCACTGATAACTTAAAGTTGGACGAATATCTTAACGGTGTTCGCGAGCTCGAGCTCCGCATTACACAGCCCACCTCCCTTGCCTGCGGCGATATCGAAGCCCCTGGCGATGACTTGGTCTTCCTTGAGCGCGTAGACGCAATGAAAGACCTGATGGTCACCGCATTCCGCTGTGACCTGACTCGAATCGCGACGTTCATGATGGGTAACGGTATCAGTAACCGCTCCTTCACGTTCCTAGACGTGACCGGTGGTCACCACGAGCTCTCGCACCACCAGGGTGACCCAGCTCGGATCGACCTCTTAGAGAAGATTGGACGCTGGGAGGTTGAGCAGTTTGTCGACCTTGTAAATCGTATGAAGAGCACACCAGATGGCGACGAAGGCGAGAACCTTCTCGACAACTCGATGCTCGTCTTCACGAGCGAGATGGGCGAAGGCGATGCGCACTCTCAACGGGGTATGCCACTGGTCTTAGCCGGCGGCGGCGCTGGCCAGCTCGACCCAGGCAACCACTACGTCTTCGAAAATGAAGAGCCACTGGCAGACTTCCATATCACCATGATGCAAGCGATGGGCGCTTCGGTTTCAACCTTTGGCGAAAATGGCACTGGTCCACTCAACACCATCCTAAGGAGCGAATAATGAAGCGACTAGGACAAGGTATTCTACTCGGATTAGCCCTGGGGATGAGTGGCGTCGGGTGCTCATCGGACAGTGCTGACGAAGCAACGCTGACCAATGGTAGCCACTATGGGCGCTTAGTCAGCCTCTCGGTTCCAGAGAACCAAGAGGAAGCGCGTGCTGCCGGTTGCACCTTGATGGGCAACTACCTCGGCACCGGCCTTAATTCACTCGCCAACCTCTCCGGGGGGCTCGATCAAAGCTTCGATACCGGGCGTGGTGGGATTATCCAGCTGGTGCTTCTAGCCGAGCTTGAAAACTGGGGGATCCCAGGAGAAAACACCTTCAACCTCAATCTATTTCAAGGCGGGCAGGACGAGAGTAGCCGTGATATCATCACGCAAAAGCCGGAATCGGCTCCGAGTGAAGATATCGGGGCATTCTTTAACCAGATGGTTGCTGACGATGAAGGTTGGTTTGATGGCTATACCGAGAGCCTTCGTCTTCCGGTCCCAATTCTAGACGATCTCGTCTTATACGCCGGAATGGACAACACGTCATTGACCGCAAAGGCGGATATTACTGAGGAAGGTGCCGCTATCAACGGTCTCCTCATGGGCTACCTAAGCTCGAATAGCATTATGGAAATTACCAAAAGCATCATCAACGCATGTGCCCCAGGTGATCAGCCCACAATTTGTCCAATCATCAGTAACGAAATTACGTATGAGTCAGATCCTGAAGACGCTTTCCCAACCGTCGTCAGTTTCATGGGCGGCTATGATGCGCGTTTAAGCGATACCGGCACACCTGAATTTTGTGAGCTAGCCTCCGAAGACCCTGCTACGCAGTGCAATGCGGTAAGCATGTGCCTGGCTTTTGGGGTCGAACCAGTTATCCCAACCCGTTAAGCTTCACTTTCGATAAATCACCACTGAGTCATCTAGACTCAAAGAACCATCCAAGAGCGCTTCATACTGAGTGCTGTCATTGAGATGCTTCCAAGCGAAAGCCAGTACATACGCCGCAGTTAGGTTTTGGCCGAGCTCTGGTTCAATATTTGCGTCGGTACAGCCATTATCGTTTTGCCCCAATCCAGCAAAGAATTCGCACGTTAGCGTGAAGGTATGATGCCCCGCGGTAGTAAGCTGAACTCGGATGTCTTCTTCGCCATTCAGTGCCGCCCAATAGGGGTCGCCGTGGCGTTCTTCTGAACAATTTTTATCGAGACCTCCAGTAATCATCATGGTCGGGATCTCAATATTAGCCACACCTTGCGGGCCAAGCTCATAGGAGTTGCCGGCGGCAATCGGTATAATTGCGCGAAGTCGCTGATCTCTGAAGCCCTCTTTCATTCTTGCTTCGTACTCTGGAGTCATCGTGCTGCAAAAGGCGTTGCTGACACCCTGCCTACAATCCGCAAACGCATCATCGTTAAACGCGGCACCACCACTCAGAAAAGTCGTATAACCCCCGTAACTATGACCAGTCAGGGCAAAACGATCGTCGACCTTACCGCTAAAGATATGCTGCTCAGCAGGGTCCGTTAACCAATCAATGATCGCACTGATATCCAAAGAACGCCAAGCATACATCTCGGTTGTCCGCTGATCGTCTCGGTTGGCAGTGGTATCCCCCATATGGTCGAGAGCTACGACGATAAAACCATGAGAGGCGTAGCGCTCCATCAGCATGTAGCTGTCTTCGGCGAACCCTTTTGTACCATGACTGTAAATCAAGACTGGGTAAGTCTCTTCGACCATGCTCACACCGGCGTCTAAAAATACATCTTCTCGCTGGAAGAGCGGCGATTCACCCCGAGTGTCGTCGGTAGGATACCAAGCAACCAGTCGCAGTGTCCTCTGCACCCCATCAAGCTCTGAGGTGTACTCTAGCGCATTGCCATCTTCAAAGGTGACCTGCCCAACCCCGTAAGCACCGAGTGTAAAGGGGTCTGGTGAGTTTACCTCAACATTCGACTCGGGCGTGGTGTCCTCGTCACCACACGCAGATACCCCTCCGATAAAAGTCAATGCGACAAAAAGGCGAACATAGAAACGTTTGATCGACATAAGACCCTCCCCGAAACGAAGCCTAGTCAAGACGCAGGCCCCCTACAAGTACTTCCCAGATGCGAGGTGGACTGGTATGCCGCGGCTCCCATCAGGAGGTAGCATGGCTAAAGGACGCGACAAACATCAGGCATATCTCGACGCTCTGAACTTACTCGGTAAAGACCTTGCTCGACGGGCAAAGAGTAAGTGCGAGCTTCTTGGTGACAATGACGACCTTCGCGCCTACGACCTAAGCGGTGGCGAAGATGAACCAAGCCTGGACCATGTTGTCCTGATTTGCGCCACAGCCAGAGCCGCACTCGATGGCAAGGTTCGAGACGCGAATGACTTGAGAGCATTGGAGACAATCGTGTGGAGTGATCTTCTCCCGGTTCGAATTGCTGCAAGTCGAATTTTAGAAAAACTGGATGAAGACTGGGCACGCGAAGCCCTCGAGAATGCAAAGACGATGGGCTTAGAATGAGCGCCAATCCGAGGGCAGAGTCCCTGCCCTCTCAGGTCAACTTCAGTGTTCTGTGGCAATTAGCCTGGCCGTCGATTCTCTTCGCTGTTCTACGCCACGGTTACCGCATAGTAGATCAATTTTACGCTCAATACATTTCAGTCGATGCCCAAGCTGCCATTGGTTCTACGACCTACTTTTCTATTTTGGCATCGGGATTCTTTACGATTATCGCGTTTGGAACCGCCCCGCTGGTCGGACGAGCCGTAGGCGCTGGAGACTGGGGTAAACTAAAATCAATCGTTAATGCAGCACTCACCGGTGTGCTCATCCTTTCGGTTATCGCAATGCTCTTTGGAACGACATCTTCAGGGCTCATTGTACAAGGCCTAGGACTGACCGGACAGACCGCCGCGGAAGCCGAGAACTATGTCTTCACTCTTTGCCTGACGATGCCCCCCTTGGTACTCGCTCCCCTCTTGGACCAATCACTTATCGCGTCCGGCGACACGCGAACCCCGATGAAGGCACACGCTCTGATTCTTGCGATGAACCTAACTCTTACGCCCCTCTTTATCCTAGGGCTCGATTTGGGAATTATTGGGGCCGCGCTTTCCTCCACAACCTCGACCGCAATAGGCGGTATTTATGCGCTTTCCCGTCTTTTTAAACTGGCTCCCTTTGCTCCAGAAATCATCATTCGACCTACAATGCTGCGATCTATCGTGCGTATCGGTACTCCGATGGGCTTGGGCGTGGCGGCATACGCACTCACCTATTGGGGGATTTTGGCAACGACGGTCTCGCCTCTCGGACCTCATGTAAACGCGGCTCTAGGCATCGGCTTTTCAGCCCTCGAAGGCGTGACTTGGCCGGCATTTCATGGATTTTCGTTAGCCATCGCGTCCCTGGTCGGCCGCTCGTTAGGTGCTAAACGTCCCGACTTAGCTTGGGTAAGCATACGCAAAGGTCTCGTCATAGCTTCCACGCTTGGCATCATCGCAAGCTGTGCATTTTATTTCGGACAGTGGACGCTGACCGGCTTTTTTACAGAGGACAGCTTAGTGCACGCTACGGCAGCCACATACGCGGCAATCATCGCCTGGTCTCAATTGGCCGTGGCCCTCGAAGCGATTTTGGAGGGCGTCCTCAGTGGAGCCGGTGCAACGCGTGCAATCTTCTGGGCTTCCACCCCCATCAACCTCATGCGGATCCCATTCGGTTGGTACTTTGCAATTAAGCTTGGCTATGGACCGGTCGGTCTCTGGTGGGTCCTCAATGTAACGACCTACGCCAAGGTCGTTATCAAAGGCTGGATTGTTCAGCGAGGTTCCTGGAGCACCCTCGAGCTAGAAAGCTCACCTAGCTAAAAGCGCGAATCCAGCTATCCGCGGCATTCTTCTCGAGCTTAAGATAGCGTTCCTTCACCCCCGCATCCCAACGGGTCGGTTCCAACTTTAGGCAACCCACTGTTTCGTTGATAACGCGAGCGAGGCTTGATGCATTAACCTCATCGGTCAGGTAGCCGGTGACATCATGGGTAAGCGTGTCGAGCAATCCACCCCGGCTAAATGCGACGACAGGCCGTCCGAAAGAGAGTGCCTCCAACGCCACTAGGCCAAACGTTTCATATCGGCTGGGAACAACCACCAATGAGGCCTCACGGTAAAAACCGCTGAGGGCTTCTCTATCCTGCCAGGGCATCCATCGGTATCGGGAACCAACGGAAGAGCTTAGTGCTGCCTCAACTTTCCGGGCCCAACGTCGTTGCGTCTTGAGACTTGCGGGATTTCCACCAACGTGCCACCACTCGCACTCAGGGTTCTGCTCAAGGACTTCGTTCATCGCCTCAGCCATCAGATCTGTTCCCTTTACGTAGTCAAAGCGACCTACGCTCAGGATACGAAAGGTCTCGCTGGGCGAAGATTCTTCAAGGCCTCTTCCAAGAAGTAAGGGCGTCAGCGTAAGAGCCGTATTCGGAGATGCCAGGGCCCACCTTTTTGCGACGTCCGCTGAAAGCGCCAAGACCCGATCTGCTTCACGGATAATACGAGACTCAAGAGCAGCGTGATGAGGCGGAAGAACCCGATGACATATATCGGCAACATGCGCCAAATCCACATGCAGTACGAAGTCGATAGGCGTCCCTAACCTTTTAGCCAGTGTCTGACCGTCCTCCCAAAGAAGTGGATGATGAACCACTACCCGACCAACAGACTCAAAAGGCTCGACCTCTGCGACTTCTCTGGCTGCCTCCACAGTTTGCACGCGCCAAACAGAACCATTTCGAGATGCCGAGGCGGTGTTTTCCCGTTGCTGGGAGGGGCGCCAATCGTCGTAAGAAATCACCACCGCGGGTCCAACCCGCTCATTGAGTAGTTGTACGACGGCTCCGACCGCCGTTGAGATCCCGCCATGGCTCTTTGGAGGATAGTCAAGCGTTAGGTGAAGCGTCCTTAGCATTCGCGACCCACGTCATGAATATCCATCGGTGCAAAGTGCTCCTCGCTCAGAATATGTCGCATCGCCCTCTTCCCGAGAAAGGACTCGACGCTTCGCCCATGAAGCTGCGTCTCAAAAAGCTCTAAAGCCAATCTTTTTTGCTTGAAGAGCTCTGAGGAATTCAGGACCAGCTTCGGCTGCACTACTCTATGTGCCGCAGCCTCAAACAAAAGCTTTGGATGAACTCTATTTAAGAATCCCCGTAGCTCATCGAATACGCCCTCAGGAAATACGGTCTGCCAAAGCTCAAACGTTCGGTTTCGATTCAATTCAACGAGAGTTTGAGTCACCGCGAGATGATCCGGGTGTCCGTATCCCCCGTCTGAACCATAGGTAATAACTTTTTGGGGTCGCATCTCAGTCAGCCAAGTATCCAGCGCAATAGAGAGAGCATCCCGATGGTTCATAAGCTCGCCATCGGGCAAGCGAGGCGAGAACGGAGGGGGAACATCGAGAAGAGCCAAAGCTTTCGCGCTCTCGAAAAGACGAAGGTCACCGAGTGCATCACCACTCAATGACGGGTGCTCTGAAGATTCGCCCGCGGTCGCAAGAAAGACACCGACCCGGAGGCCCTCATGCGCCGACTGAGCCATAAGCGCTCCGGCCGCAAGACATTCGTCGTCGGGGTGGGCCATGCAAACAGCCAGATCGAGCGCTTTGGTCATCGGATCTTCTTCAACCTTTCCATCCATCAAGCTACCATAGATTTCTTGCGGTCTTTGCGCTAAAGGCGGTTCACGTTTTAGAGGAGCCCAGCATGTTTTTCGAGCAATTAAGCGATCCCGAGAGCTCAACCTGGACCTATCTCCTCGGAGATCCAGAGTCGCGGGAAGCACTTCTCATCGACCCAGTCCTTGAGCAGGTCGACACCTATATCAACTTGCTCGAAACCCTAAAGCTGAATCTTGCGTATACCCTTGAGACCCACGTTCATGCCGACCATGTGACCGCCGGTGGTGAGCTGCGTGAGCGCCTCGGCTCAAAATCAATCGCAGGTCATCGGGCCCAGGTCGCATGTGCCGATATTCAGGTGCGCGACCATGATACGATTCGAATCGGTGGAATCGGGTTGGAGGTCTTCGAGACCCCAGGACACACCGACGGCTGCGTGTCTTATGTGATGCTCGACCGTTCCATGGTGTTTACCGGCGATGCCCTATTGATCAGTGGATGTGGTCGAACTGATTTCCAAAATGGTGATCCAAAGACACTCTTTAACTCCGTGCGAACCAAACTCTTCTCACTCCCTAATTCAACCACCGTTTATCCGGGACATGACTACCAAGGCCGCCGACTCTCCACCATTGGACGCGAGAAGACCACCAACCCACGACTGCGGCTGGAAAATGACGAAGCGACCTTCGTAAAGATCATGAAGAACCTCAAGCTTCCGATGCCGGCTCGAATGGACATTGCGCTTCCCGCCAACAACCGATGTGGCCGCCCCGTCGAACGGGCACTCCGTTCGATCACACCAGCGTCATGGTGCCCGAGCCTCTACCGCACGACCGACGGTATCCCAGAATGTCCCATCGAATGGATCGATGGGCGACCAGCAGAAATACCACTCATCGACATCCGTGAACCGGATGAAGCTGAGGGGCCACTCGGCATTCACAAAGAAGCCCGATTGATTCCCAAGGGCACCTTGGAAGGTGTCAGCGAAAACGAGAACTGGGATCCAGATGCACCAGTCCTCTTGATCTGCCGCTCGGGTCGACGCTCCGGTGTGCTTGCTCAAGTTCTCGAAAGCAAAGGCTTCACAAAAGTTGCCAGCGTGGCGGGCGGAATGATGGCCTATCGAGAGCTTAATCTCGAAAAGCATGCCGAAGCACAGCAGCCAGCCGAAGATTCTGAGAACAAACTTTAGTCGTTTCGATCGAAGAGGTCGGTACAACCCTAGGGCGTCACCTCACTGAGGGTTCTCTTTCAGACCTTCTTATGTCTCTTTGGTCCTTCCGCCTCTTGCTATCTGCTTGGGGTATTCAAGCGCCCTAGAACGTCACCGCCGGAGCTCCTTGAAGCCTACGAACAATTCGACCACGACAAAGAAAGCTCATCGTTTCGGGGCAAAACCATGCATCGCGCGCTCACAAAGCTGTTATTAGTTCTCGCCAAGCTGCCAATTGTAATCAAAAAATCCGGCGCGGTTTTCGGCGGCTCCGAAAGTGAAATAGTCAGGCGCATTGAACCGAGAGGCGAACGGTTGGTAACGAAACAAGAGACGCTCTTGTCCTTGCGTTGCGTGAAGCACACCGTACAGACCGCCGCTCGCGCTTGGGTGTACAAAGACCATCGCGCCGGTGCTTTGTGGCCCATTACCAATCTGAAAACTCTCTGCCGACCACTCAAAGGATGTTGGTGCTGCTTCAGGCAAAGCAGTCGATGGCACACCAATATAAACCACATTGCGTTGTGATCTAATTTCGTCGGTCAGCTCTGAAAACGGTATTGCCCCGGCTTGACCGTTGCCAATCACCGACCAAGTCGAAATGAGGTAAGCAGCGTACGACTCAAAGACGCCATCTTCATCCTCGGCATACGCAAAGAGAAACGGCTTTTCGAGCACCTGATTGAAGGGGCCATACTGCTCGGGGGTTTTGCGCGTTGGCGTTCCTACCTGAAACGGACCATCCTCGAGAGCACGCGTCTCCCCGTTGATAGTCAACGACTCGATGCCTCTGCTCACCAGTGCTGCCCCATCAATTGTAAGAGAGGCAACATTGGTGGTGTCGACATTAACGGTGTTCCCGTCTTGGATACTGGAGACGAT
>JAYYQC010000245.1:0-10000 GCA_036128675.1 Myxococcota bacterium
GACGTCCTGAAATGGGTCAACCGCGGCATCCATCGTCGCAAAAGAATGCACCGCGTTCAGAGAGGGCGATGGACTCCGGTAATTGAAGTCCAATTCGAAAGGATCAAGACGCCGCTCTTCCATAAGGTCAAAGAGCGGCGGCCAGTCTACACAATCAACACCATCAGACTCAGGACCATCCCACCAATGGCCCGCGCCGGGCTGCTCATGCATCGCGACGTCATCCGTATAGGCTTGCACGGCTTCATAGAGAGAACGACCTTCCGAGATCGGTACGTTATTGTCGGCGTCACCGTGAACAACATAGACGGCCCTTCGACTCAGGTTACTCAAGTAATCCATTGTATCGTGGTGCGCCGAGGCCCGGCCCCACGCCCCACTGGACTCTTGTAGGCCGCCATAGCTCATAAAAGATGACCAACCAGCGCTCGGTCCAAGCACTGCAAAAAGCCCCGGATGATGCACACCGAGATGCCAGGTTCCATGCCCACCCATCGAGTGGCCGGTCAGATAGACGCGGGTTGGGTCAATCCCATAGCGCGTCTTCGCGTCCGCCAGAGACTCCAGAGCATCGAGGCGTCCCCAGCTCTGCCAATCGAAACCGAAGGGGCGCCGATTGGTTGGTGCCACAATATAACCCCAGGGTTTTGAACGATAAGAATTGGCTTGGTTCATCGCTTCTACCGATGCACCATGCAGACTTAGGACGACGCCATGCCCAGACTGACTCGCTTCCTCTGACGGTGGTACCACCCCGTAGTACTGTGTCGACAGGTCCATGGCGGATCGGAATGTCTGCCGATGATTGGAAGTCGCAGCGGTCACGCCAACATCAATTTCTAGCTGATAAGAAAAGTCGAGCGATGGAGAGTCGATCTGCAAAGTCGCTTTGAGCGGCTCTTCGGTTTCGAGCACAGCACTCTTCGGGCGAAGGAGGAAGCTAAGTTGAGTCACCGTCTGAGCCCCCAAAGCTGGAACTTGTAATTCGGTTGCCTCAAAGGTTTCAGACTCGACAACGCGGGCTCGGACATTCCGGAGAGCCTCACTCTTGAGGTTCAGGACTGCCACGCCGACGTGTCTTTCGGTAGCGTCTCCGACGAGTAGATTGGGAACAATCATGTCCGCGGTATTGAAAACGCATTCATGTGTCGTCTCATACACTTCGAGTCGCGGATTGGAGCGAGGCTGATACATCTCCGCAAGTACCTCGAGCTCTCCTCGAACCGCGCGGGCTGGCAATCGGATGCGCCCGCTTCCGTAAACATCGCCCGGCTGTCGGAGCTCGCGGGTGTAAACCCGGCTAAGCGAGTCGGCCCTCATGAAGTGATAACGTTGAAGCCCCACGATCCCATAACCAGCGACGTAGCGCAGGGTACCGCCTGAAGGCGAACCGAGGGCACCGCCATCGCCGACCTCGAGGGGGTCCCACCAAACTTGTGCCGCTGAGTCGATCCCACCCCGCGGCAGCGGGAAAGAGTCTGCCTCAAGTGCATCACCGACGGGATCGGAGACCGCTGGGTTCCCGACGTCATGATAGACCCAGGTTAACGTTACCGGTTGAGGCTCGAACGACTCAGCAACTGGACCTGGTTCATATACCTCAGGCTCAGGTGTCGTGGCTTGGGTATCCCCAGCGTCATCACTGCCACTGCCCTGCAATCCTACCGCGATGCAGATGGTAAGCAGACGGATCCATAGAATTCTCGAACTTAGGTCAAAACGCATACATGACCTCCCCTCATCAGCGTGTACCCAATGCTCCTAGCCGACCCCCAAAAGGCTGACAACTCTTTCGAGCGGGAAAGGAGCAAAGGCATGCTCCAACGCTGCGTAGATCAGGGCTTGCCTACCCGACGCCAACCCTGGTATGCGCGCGACACGACCAGTAAAAACATCGACAAATTAGGGGTCTTTACAATGCAAGAGCGTGTAAACGCGGGCAATGTTGCCGAAGCCGTCATGGCTCCCTACCGCGAGCTGACACCGGCCGCGATGATCTTGGGAATCTTTCAGGGAATCATCCTCAATCTGGCATTCGTCTATGCTGCACTAAAATTGGGATTCTCGATTGGGGGATCGACCGTAGCCTCGATCATGGGCTACGCGCTTCTTCGGGGTGTTCTCGGTAAGAAATCAATGATCGAGAACAACATCAACCAGACCATCGCATCGGGTATCTATACGGATGGGACCGGCGTTGTCTTCACCGTACCCGCACTTTTTATGCTGGACGCAAAGTGGCGTGCTGAAGGGCTCCCCGGTATCGAGTTCTCCGCGATGCCACTTGTCATTGGCGGGATCGCGGGGGCCATCCTTGGTGTCGTCTTGATCATTCCGCTACGAAAGCAAATGATCGACCTCGATCGCCTGCGTTTTCCGTCCGGCGTCGCAGTCTCTACAATTATCCGTTCGGGTTCCTCTGGCGTCGAAAAAGCGAAGCTACTTGCACTGGGCTTCGGCATCAGCGCGGCTTGGAAGCTTCTCATGGTCACGGGACTTCTCGATAGCCCGGGTGTACTGGCCCATGAAGAGCTCAATATCAGCTTTGGCTTCATTCCCGATTACCTCTCGCCTGTTTTATATCTTTCCTTGATGAACCTCGCCGCAGGACTCCTGTCCGGACGTGGGGGCCTACCATTCTTCGTAGGTGGTATCCTCGCATGGTGGGTCGTCTCGCCCATCGCCTTCCATATGGGCTGGACCGCGCCAGATGTACCGACCAATCTTTTGGCTCAGTATGCCGCAGGCTCCATCTCGGATGGCACACCGGTCTTCGGTGAAATCTACGGCAAGATGGTTCGACCGCTCGGAATCGGTGCACTTATCGGTGGCGCACTGATGGGCGTTGTTGTGAGCTTCCCCGCAATCAAGAGTGCTATTAGCTCATTGGCAAACGCGACGAAGACTGCGGGTGCCGGCGGTGGCAAAGCTGGGGGTGACGAGCTTCCACTAAGCGTTCTCATTGCAGGAACCATCGGGGCCGTGGCGCTCTTCTTTGGCGCATCCATGCTGACCCCGGGTGTCTCCGTCGGGCAAGCAGTAATCTCGTCTATCGTTGGTACGATCTGGCTAGGACTCGCAGGTCTCATCGTTGCACAAGCTTGCGGTATGACCGACATCTCACCGATGAGTGGCATGGCCCTGATCTCGGTCACCCTCATGATGTTTCTACTGAACGGAAACATCGCAGGTGCCATGGTCGTGGGTGTGGCGGTGTGTGTAGCTATCGGGCAAGGCGCCGATATGATGCAGGACTTGAAGACGGGTTTTATGATCGGGGGCCGTCCGATTAAGCAACAGATCGCTCAGTTCTGTGTGACGTGGATGGGCGCAATCTTAGCACTCGGTGCCGTCTACGTTCTCTGGACAAATGGGCCTGATGGACAGGGTGGATTCGGTCCCGGTACTGCACTCCCTGCACCACAAGCAGGCGCGTTAATGGGTATTATCGACGCCGTGAAGAGCGGAAATGTACCTCTCGATAAATACGTCATGGGCGGTACGATTGGCGCGCTCCTTGGCGCAGCACCCATGGCGGGCCTAGGCGTTCTCATTGGCTTGGCAATGTATCTCCCGTTCTCAATCACCTTGGGTTACGGAATCGGCTGCTTGACGCAAATGTATATCCTCAAGAAAAAGGGCGCAGCGTTCTGTGAACACAAGCTCGTTCCGCTGGCGGCAGGCCTCATCGTCGGTGAAGCGATCTTGGGAATCGGTCATGCAGCATTCGAAATCTTCGTGAAAGGAGCCTAAGAGATGGCATCCGCAGTCAAACCAAATCTCGCTGGTCCCCTCAGTTTTGGCGTCGGCATCATCATCGCCATCGCAGGTGCCACTAAACTTCCAGCCGATGGTACAAAGTGGCCCGACACCTGGCCTATCTTCTTGGTCGGCGCTCTTCTTTCAGTCGCGGGCATTGTTTTTTGGCGCATGGCTCAATCGAATCAAGATGCTGCAGCCGCGACAGGTCAAGACGGGAAATCCGACCCGCTTGAACTGCTTCAGGCTGCGGTACCTGCGGTGAAAGCGGTCGAAGCCGACTTCAAAGATCTCAACTCAGCGACACTCTGCGAACGCATTGATGCTGTCCTTCAGGCGTACATTGTCCCGGCCGCCGAAGCTCGCCAAGACCTCGTCAAAAAACTAGGCATGGAGCGTGGTGCTGAGATTCTTGTGACCGCCGCATACGCAGAGCGAATGCTCAACCGCGTGTGGTCTGCTTCCGCTGACGGACACCTCCCCGAGGCCGGTGCTTCACTCACCGAAGCAGCTGAGGCTATTCAGCAAACCGCAGAGCTTGCGGCCGCCGCAAACTGAGCACATCGTCAGCACTATGAAAGAACACCCCAAAGTCCTCGTCGCACTCTTTGTGATCTCGTCACTCTTTCTTGGAGTCTTCGCAATGCCGACTCTCATAGACCTCACGCTCGGCAGACAAGAGGTACCACCGCCCGAGCAGTTTCCGGAGGGTAGCACACTTGAGGCGTTTCCTTTTGAGCTTTGGGATCAGGTCCTCAACGAGCATGTCGACGGCGCCGGTGAAGTCAATTACCAGACCATCTCAACCGATCCAGGCTTTCTCATCTACATCGATACATTGAGTCGGGTCGCCCCAGAGACCCATCCCGATTTCTTCCCAGACGAACGCTTTCGCTTGGCCTACTACATCAATGCCTACAACGCATTCACGATTTACGGTGTCGTCAAAAACCCCGGCATCGACTCGGTTCAAAATGTCCGGGTCAAGGCGCTTGCGAGGCTGAAAGAAGGGCAAGGATTTTTCTATTCACTACGCTTCAAAATGGGCAACCGCTGGATCAACCTCTACGACCTCGAAAATAAAATCATCCGTGGATACGGCGATGCTCGGATCCACGCAGCGCTCAACTGCGCCTCTAAAGGCTGCCCAATGCTAAGCAATCGCGCGTATATCCCTCAGCGACTCGATAAGCTCTTGGGAGGCGCAATGACTGCGATGGTGAACAACCCACTTCATCTTCAGATTGATGCGGAAGCGAAGGAGGTTCGCGCCTCTGAGATCTTCAAGTGGTACCTTCAAGACTTCGACGCCACAGCATCAAGCGACCTCTATGCTTACTGGCTACAGTTCATAAGCGAAGAGCAGCGCTCGAAGCTCGATGAAGCCAAGAGCCAAGGCTATCCCATCACTTGGATCTCATACGACTGGGCCCTCAATGGCCCCAAACTTGAACCCGAGGACGAGAGGCCTAAGAGCCCTAATCAACTCTAGCGAGAAACGAGGCACCCATGACTACACCTCAATCTATCCAAAGTATTTTTAAGGACGCCAAAGTGGGCGACGAAGTTCGCATTCAGGGATGGGTACGTACGCGACGCGACTCCAAGGCTGGCATCTCATTTATCCAGGTCCACGATGGCAGCTGCTTCGACCCGATCCAAGTAGTGGCCTCCAGTGACCTTGAGAACTACGAGCTGGAAATCCAACGTCTCTCAACTGGATCGTCCGTCGATATCGTTGGCGCACTTGTCGAGTCACAAGGCAAAGGGCAGAGCGTTGAGATTCAAGCGAGCCAGATAATAGCGGTGGGACTGATCGCTGAGCCAGAGACTTACCCAATGTCACCTAAGCGCCACTCGCGAGAATTCCTCCGAGAGCAAGCCCACCTGCGCCCACGCACCAACCTGATCGGAGCAGTGACCCGGATTCGCCACGCACTTTCTCAAGCGGTTCATCGCTTCTTCCACGAAGACGGCTTCTTCTGGATCCACACACCGATCATCACTGCAAATGACTGTGAAGGTGCGGGACAAATGTTCCGAGTCTCAACCCTCGACATGGCGAACCCGCCACGCACTGCGGATGGAAAAGTCGACTATGCCCAAGACTTCTTTGGTAAAGAGTCACACCTCACCGTTTCGGGACAGCTGAATGTTGAGACCTATTGTCTGGCAATGAGTAAGGTCTATACCTTTGGTCCGACCTTTCGCGCGGAAAACTCCAATACCCGAAGACATCTTTCTGAATTCTGGATGATTGAGCCGGAAATCGCATTCGCAGATCTCATGGACGATGCCAAGCTCGCCGAACGCTTTCTCAAGTACATCTACAGCGCGCTCCTCAACGAACGCGCTGATGACCTCGCCTTCATGCAAAAGTTTGTCGACAAGCAATGCGTCAGCAGACTTGAAAATTTGGTCAACGCCGAATTTGAAACAATGGAATACACGAAGGCCATCGATCTCCTAACGAAGTGCGGTGAGAAATTCGAGTTCCCAGTGTCGTGGGGTGTCGACCTTCAAGCTGAGCACGAGCGCTACCTCACCGAGAAGATTGTCGGAAAGCCAGTTGCACTGATCAATTATCCAAAAGAAATTAAAGCGTTCTATATGCGTCTCAATGATGACGAGAAGACTGTAGCTGCAATGGATGTTCTCGCCCCGGGCATCGGCGAAATCATCGGTGGCTCACAACGAGAAGAACGCCTCGATGTTCTGGATGCGCGCCTCAAAGAATTCAACCTAGAACAAGATGACTATTGGTGGTACCGCGACCTTCGCCAGTATGGAACCGTGCCTCACGCAGGTTTCGGCCTCGGATTTGAACGGGCAATCATGTATGCAACTGGCATCGATAATATCCGAGACGTGATTCCGTTTCCTCGTGCACCAAAGCAAGCCGAATTCTAAATTGCGACATGGTTTCTGCGTACAAAAATGTACGTAGATGTTACTGATGAGTTTACATCTCAACGGTAGGCTCTAAATCATTGATTCTTGGAATATTCTCACGAATAGCCATTCAGTGATCCGGGGACTGACCATGAAATTTGTAAAAATTTCGAAAAATTTCGAAAAATTTTATCAATTTATGTTCAATTCACTGTTTGCATCGAGATCAGGTTTTCGTAATGGTCGACTCAAGAACGGAGGGGGGCTCCACCGCCCGCTGGCCAATTCTTCAGCAACCTAACTTGCGCGAGTTAGACCGCTAAAGAAGATCCCCATGGCCAACCCACTGAATTGACGGAGGATTTGTCAGTTCAGTTGACGCGGTGGCGGTCGTCCGGGCTTCGCGCAAGCGAAGCCCGCCCTTCAGGTTCATCACTCCTTCCCAGCACCTCTGAAATCTTTGGCTAACCAGCGGTTGCTCTCTATTCTTTTACCGCCTCAAATGTTGACCATTTAGTTACAATATGAACAAGCTGCGCGAATGCGCTTCAACCAACTCGCACGCTCTCTCTTTATCCCACTGGCACTCACCGCCAGTGCATGTGCTGGTATTGAAGTCGAAGAGGCTGGTGACGAAGCAAAAGATCCCATTCCGACGCTCCCAGACGACCGCCCTCTCCTACTTGAGGTATTACCACTGCCGCCATCCATCGACGACGAACAAGACTCAGAGGAGACCGCGCCGGTTACCCCTGACCCCAGTCCGGGCTTCATCGGCTCACCCTGTAACTCATCATCAGACTGCCGCGAGGGCTTAGAATGCGCAGATGAAGATGAGGGTTTCGAAAGCGGTCACTGCACCCAAGAATGTGAGCTTTATTGTCCAGACCTTGAAGGGTACCCAACGACATTTTGCCCAGATCTCGGCGATGCTCTCACCCGCTGTTTTTCGAGATGCGAACCTCAGCCAAGCGGTTCACAAAGTGACTGCCGCCAAGGTTATCACTGCGTTCCGATGCCGCGTGCCAATGCGCCACAGACTGTTCAACATATATGCGCCCCGTCGGCTTGGCTCACGGACGCCAGCCTCTGCAACGACGAACGTGGCCTGGTGCAAAGTACTGAATGTTTCCACCAGAAAGCGAGCTTCGACAATGTCGAGCTCCGAACACTCATTACAAAAATCCTCAATGCAGATGCGACAACGGAGGATGCCGAGCGATATCTAGATCTCTCTTACGAACTTAGTCAGACCTACCTAGAATCAATGCTTGGTCGGTCTCCTTATCCGAACCGGAGTCAAGGGCATCGGCAAGACTCGCCAATGCGTGGCATCGTCGTTCACTACACTGCCAACCAATATGAAGCGCCCACCATCCGATATTTTAGCAGCGAGGACCCTCATGCATCTACGCACTTTGTGATTGGCGCATCGGACAATGGCCTTATTCTTCAGCTCTTCTCTCACCGTGACCGGACGTGGCATGCCGGCAGTCTCTTTAACCACTCTCATTTCGGAATCGATTTCGCGAATGCAGGTTATCTCGAACGCAATGACCAAGAGCAGTGGGTTGATTATCTCGGGCGCGACTACACCTCAGTGCTTCCAACTTTCGGCGGCAATCCAGTTACAATCGATGATGGCATTCCGGGCGAAGAGTTGAAGTACACTCGGCAAACCAATTGGCAGCCCTACACGACACATCAACTTATCGCATTCGTGTTGGTAAGCCGGGCGCTTCATCTCGTGTATGGACTCGACCCTGACGAAATCGTCCGACACGGGGACGTATCCTCCTCAAGGGTGGATCCGGGGCCAGCACTCCCGCACACCGCGCTGCGAGAACTCATCTTCAACGAGGATGACGTGCTTACCGAAGACCATTGGCTCCAGAGCTATCGCTGGGACGCAGCTTGGATTGTTGAAAACCCGCAAGCGCGTTAGGCCAGCCTTCGGCGATCAGTTTGAGGGTCAAATCGGCCCAACCACCTGTACTGTACAAGTATTTAGTCAAATTTAGTAACCGAACCATTATCTTCTGTTTAGTTGGTAGCAGTGCCTTTCATAGGAGCTGATATGACTCGACTAATATTTATAATCGCCAGCTTATTCCTCTTAACAGCCTGCGGTCAGCCGGCTGTTCTTGACGCTCGCTTAGACCTTCAGAGCGATTCACTTTGTGCACAAGCCGCATCGCACTTGGCCTCATGTTGGCAATGGGAAGATGCTCCAGCGCTCGACAACACCTGCGAGCCAGACCTCGCGCATGAGATTCTCGCACAGCCTTGTGAAGCTCTTGCCCCCAGTGACCCCAATCAACTCTGGTGGATGAGTCGAGATGAATTGGACGCACTCGGCTGTCGCTTGGGTTGGTCTTACATGTGTCCGGTTGTCGGTTGCGATGAAGAAGTCGAAGTAGACTCGTGCGATGACTACCAAGCCATCGAAGACTGCCGGGCCTGCCAATACTATCCCTGCCAAGAGGGCGAGACAGGACATGCGTGCGGTGAAAATGGCTACTTCCAAGGATACGGTCAGAAGTACTGCGCCCGATTTACCCAAAAAACCTATCCCAATATGACCAAGGCCGGACAGGCTTGGCTTACTGAGGTTCGAGGCTGTCTCATGGGTGCCATCGGAGACATTACTGAAGATTCACTTACGTGCGGTGAAGTTCGAACCGCAGCATTCGACTCCCATCCATCATGTTATGTACTCAGCGGACTTTGTGCCTTACCACCGCACGACTGGTTCCAGATCTTAGCGACGATCAGCCCTTGGGATAACGACCTTAAACAAGTCATCCTTTCTGGAGCCGGCTGTCTTCAAGAGTGGTTTTGATTTCAGCATCAAAGTCGCCAGCATCACCGACCTCTGGTACCTTCAATCTCAGTAGAGTGGAGAGGTCGCGTGACACAACAATCCCCATACGAAAAGCAATTGAGCCGTCTCATCGAAAGTGGACAGTTCTCTGAAGCCCTGGAATTTTCACGAGCGCATACACCATCATCGGCATCTACCTTCAGCTACTTGGTACTCGCTTGCCATGCGGCTTATGGGACCGGTGAGGTAGCCTACGCTCGGCTATGGCTCGGAGAATGGCTCGACAAGAAGCCACATGACACACGTGCCATCCGTCTTCTTTACACAACGCATCTCGAACTCGGCGACCAGCTAGAGGCTATCGACCTGCTTCGCACTCTCATCGAAGTCGAGCCGGCCGCTCCCGAGAGAATCGAGTTGATTGAACACCTGATTCATCGGCAAGCACACCAAGAGGCATTGACGTTGGTCGAATCTGCCCCGACCCTTACCCCTGAGCTTGCACTTAAGGGCCACGAGATCACA
>JAYYQC010000246.1:0-14588 GCA_036128675.1 Myxococcota bacterium
ATGAGTACGGGACCTCGGCGGCTTGAGACCCCTTGGCTTGAACGCGCGGAGGCACTGGCTCCCCACAACCACAAAGTTATTCTTACTCGATATAAGGTTCAGCCCAGCCAAGCTCAGGCGGTAAAGGCTTTGGAGAGTCTCACCGGCGATGAAGCCACCTTTTCGGACTTCGATGCCGTTCAGACAGCGTTAAGAATCCTCGCGGAGCACCGAAGCTTACCCTCGCAGACTTGGACCGCCGCTTTAGCTGCCCTTGAACCAACGGCCCAGCCCCATCGATGCTTGGAATTGGGTCTGCTCTGGCAAGCATTTGATGATCACGAACGTGCCGAGTCGAACCTCAAGCTATGGCTCAGCAACGCCCCAAATCATCCACTCGCGACCCTCACCCTAGCTCGACTATTGCTGGGTCAAGGCCGAGCCGAAGAGGCGTTCCAAGTCCTCACAGCGCTTCCCCGTGAGGACCTCTTTGAATCGCTCGAGTTGGTCGAGCAACTGGTAGAAGCAACAACCAGATTACAAAAGTACGAGCTCGCGCTTGCCGGTCAGCAAGTACTTGCCAAACGCTTACCGAACCATCCAGGCGTTCAGGTTCGTTTGGCTCAGCTCTATAATTTTAACGGTTTGAACAAAGAAGAGCTCGAGATTTACGACAAGTGGATTTCCCACCCTGAGACGAAGCTCCATTGTACATTACTGAAGACGTTTTCCACCCCGTTGATCTACCGGGATGAAGAAGAAGTCGAAGCGACCCGAGCGCGTCTCGTTAGCAATTTGGACCTTTTCAAACAGACTGCTGAGGAAGCAACTCAAAGTGTGCCCGAGCAACTTCATGCTGCACTCTACGACCACACCAATTTCAGTCTCGGTTACCAGCAATTTGACGACTTGCCCGCACAACGGATTTACGGTGAAGCCCTCCATGCACTCAATACGAAACTCGTAGGTTCAGCGCCCGCACGCCCAAGCAGTAAGAAGCGCCCGCAAATAGCTTTTTTTACCCACTTCACCTGGAGCCACACCGTCGGGAAGCTCTTTCACCGCTGGATCACCGGCTTAAGCGATGCGGGTTTCGAAGTCGGCGTGGTTTCGACCAGTCAAAGTCACGACAGGATTACTGAAAAGATCAAAGCCGCCGCGTCCAGCTTTCAAAGTGTCACCCCCCAATTGAGTGCAAGTGTCACAACGCTTCGGGAACTCGAGTCCGATATAGTCATCTTTCCCGAGCTCGGAATGGATGCCCTGGCATTGGGTGTTGCAGCCACTCGAAACGCTCCCATCCAATGCATGGCCTGGGGCCACCCGATCAC
The DNA here is from genome assembly GCA_036128675.1 of Myxococcota bacterium. GTDB lineage: Bacteria > Myxococcota > XYA12-FULL-58-9 > XYA12-FULL-58-9 > JABJBS01 > JAYYQC01. The sequence continues at coordinate 1,311 of JAYYQC010000246.1, forward strand.
ATCGGGGCTACCGACGATGGATTACTTTCTAACGAGTCAGCTCATGGAGCCAAGTGATGGCCAGCGCCACTACAGCGAGAAGCTTATAGAACTCCCTGGGCTCTCCATTGAGTTCGCCCCCCCCACCGTGCCGCACAATCCTCATACACGGACCCAGCTCGGACTTCCGGAGGGCAGAACATTACTGCTGAGTTGTCAGACACTCTACAAGCTCTTACCGCGTTATGATCGCTTTTACGTCGAAGTCCTCAAAGCGTCGCCTTTGGCAGATCTCGTCTTTATCGCAAATCGATCCCGGTATGTGACCGACCAATTTCGACTAAGAATGCACAAAGCACTCGCGCAGGAAGGCCTTTCGATGGATCGACTCCATATCGTCGGACCTTTCCCCCATGCGGCATACTTAAGCTTGAATCTTGCGTGTGATGTATTTCTTGATGCCCACGGCTGGTCGGGTGGCAACACCACTCTTGAGGCTCTCAACCTAGACCTACCGATTGTAACGACACCTGGGAAATACATGCGCGGACGTCACAGCGCCGCCATCCTCAAACAGCTCGACTTAGAAGACTCCATCGCAGAATCGGTCGACAGTTGGGTTCAAAAGGCAAGCGCTTATGCAAACGACCCAGCACTACGTAAAGCGAGTGCCGCAAATATCAAAGCTGCGTCCAACAAGGCCTATCGCGACCCTCGTGTCATTGAGGGACTCGCGACCTCCCTAATCGAACTCTACAATAAGTAACGACGGTCAACGATACTTCAAAGCATCGATTGCCTCATACTGCTCCTTCGTTGTCCAGCCTCGTTCCAATTCCTGAATGAGCTGATGCCGGTCGTGGAAGCTTAAATGCGCCGGGTCGAAGCTCGCGCGCGCCACCTCAAGGAGCTTCTTCGTTTCCTCGATGACCTCGTCACGTCGTGCAGAATCGACGTAAGGGTCCTGCTTTACGGCCCGACGAAGTTTCTCGATATCACGCTCTACCTCGTTGAGTTCATGGAAGCGCATCGTCAATTCCTTTTTCGACATATCAACGCTAAGTTTCGTACCCTCGTAACTTGAAAGAAGGTCCTTAATCCTCTCTCTCAATCCCTTCTCGAGCGAATTGTGCTCGGTAAGTTTCACGCGGTCTTCTGCTTTCAACACTCTAGAAATATCACCGATCCCATCGAGCCCATGCTTTTGGACATAGTCTAGGACGAGCTTCACCTTTGCTTCGTCATCCGCGGCGCTTCTCATATCCCCTAGGAAGCCACTGAGCTCTTCAAGCCCGGTTTTGGATGTTCGCGCAACCTCACCCACATCCCGTACGCTGACCTCAGTCAGCTTTTGTACATCCTCAGGAGTCAGCTCTAGGTTGAGATCCAGTTTCAAATCGTAAGCATCCTCGGATTTACCGGTCGTTTTGTCCTTGAAGCCAAAGACTGAATTCAGCCGGTCAACGAATTTCGTTTTGAAATCAGGACGGGTCACTTTGCTATCTGAGATGTGACCTTTGAGCGTTAGAGATGTCATTGAACCGTCAGCACCTACGACGGCAGACGCAGTCACTGCCTCCGACTCTTTACCCGAGCTAAACCACGAATCTGTGCGAACCGACTTACTCGCGTGGATCGTCACACTACCATCTTCGCTTCGTTTTTCGGAGCGCCCAACAACATCCCTGCCCCAGAAGTCCGTTTCAGCAGTCTGCAGGCCAGTATCCGCCTTGATCCTTTCCATTGCACGTTTCTCAGTACTTGAGGTCCAACCTCGGTCCATCAAGCGGTACAATCTCACGGCGTTGTCGTGATCAAGATGCGTCATATCGAGACTCTTATCCATCGATTCTCCCAGCTCTTCGGCTTTCTTAAGCCATGCATCCCGGTCACCATCAGAGAAGAACGGATAATCCATAATGCGTTCTCGCAATTGGATAAGGTCTTTTTTCGCCCGAGCGACATCTTTGAATCGAGTGGCAAGGTCCTTTGGACTACCCGTCGTCTTAAATGCACCATTGTGCTTTTTCGCGATGCCTTCGAGCGATTTCAGGTCACCATCCATTCGTCCAGAACGCGACGTGAACTCCGTCTGATTAATTTCATTTTCACGCGACACTCTCAGAACCGCTCCGGTTGCCCAAAGCCCGCAATCTTGGACCATGTGCTCAATCACCCGGCTTACGTCCTGACGTGTCTTCGCCCCCGCGAGGAAGCCACTGTATTTACGCGCTTCCTCATCACTCGCTCCTGCTGCGCGCATCTCCTCTCTCATATCGAGTTCATCTATCTCGATGAATTTATCGAGATGCTCCGCGGTCAGAGTTTGCTTCACAACAACGTCTAAACCTTTACCATACGACTTCTCGGCTTCTTTAAACTCATAGCCGAAGGCCGTATTCAGCTTCTTAACGAAATCGTTGTTGAGTTCGTTAAAATACATTGATTCGTCGAACACCCGCGTTTCCAAGGTCATTCCGGAAATCGTCAGATTGCCGTCCGGTGCTTTTACTTTTTGAACCGCGGCGGATACCTGAGTTCTCTCATCCCCAAATAGTGGGATCAGCTTACCATCCGATCGAATACTGGTCTCAATCTGGCCTTCATCCGTCTTCTTAATACCGCTGGCAGTCGTCGAAGTAAAACCAGCGTAATGAATCGTCAAGCCACAATCATCCAAGAGTCGCTGCTGCGCACGCTTTTGGGTTCCTGTGGTCCAGCCGCGGTCAAGCTTTACATAGAGCTGAATTGCGTCCTCAGCCGCCAGATCATCAAACTGGTTGGAAGCTAAAACTGCGTCCCGCTTACCTTTTAAGTTATCGCGAATCTTATCCCGTTCGGCATGGTGCTCTTCTAGTCTCATAATTGGATCGCCATCAAGCTGATTCAATCCGTTATCGAGTGCATCAACCAAACGTTCACCTTCTTTAAATCGCTTCGTAAAGGCACTCTTACTCATCGCACCGGTTACGGTCTTACTATTCTCGAGGAGGTACTTCTCGCTCTCTTTCACAGTATCAGTATACGCCCCGCTGGTCGTCTTAAAATCGATATCACCTTGTTCGAGGAGAGCTAGCTTCATCGCAGCCCCCATGCCGGTCATCCCGTGTTTCGAAATAAACCGAGCAAGGTCACGTGCCGCTGCGATATCGTCACCTTCATCGGCCATCGTCTCTTTCAATCGCGTCAAGTCAGCAACACTAATACCACTAAACTCGCTAACCGTGGCGATGAGTTCGGGGCTTGCGGTGCGGATATCAGCGATATCTTGCGGCTTGAACTCAATATTGGCCTCTAAGGTTCGTGAACGCTTCCCACCATCCATCACAGGAACATCCAGCCCCGCATCTATCTTCTCGTTTAACTTGGCGATCATATCATCGCCATATTCCTGTCCTCGGACTTTCGTATCCTTGAAGAATGCGGTCACATTGAAACTATCGAAAGCCGTATCGTACTCTCCCGACTTCTCACCACGTTTTGCGGTCGTTTTCAGTTGGACCGAAACGCCGTAATCTTCGTCCCCGCTGATCAGTGTCTTCTTTTCGGTGGCCTTGGTACGCGTTACATAATTCGCACTCTCGACCCCGTCGGTAACAACCTCAGTCGTCTTGGTTGTGCTCCCTTTAATGCCGGTCTGAAGCATTAAGAACCCAACTTTAGCTTCCGCGGCGCGTTGGCGACTGGTGGACTTACGAACCTCCATCCTCTCAATCCCATCTGGAAACTCGGTACGGATACGATTTAGGTTGTGTTTGGTTGGATCAAGATCGCCAATACCAAGACCTCCCGGAAGCTTTCCTTGAAGTGCCTGTCGATACGCGCGGCGCCCATTATCGGTACTCAAATCAAACTTGAACCGCTGTGAGAGTTGCCGAGCATACATCTGCGCAACGCTCGCATCAGCAATAATGGCATCACCGAACACTTTCACACCAAAGATTTGAGTTGGTGAAATTTCGACTTCAACCTCGTTTTCGCCAGTTTTAGCTACTTCCAACTCGAACTCACCGCCAACTGTGACTTTTACGCCAGCCTGTAGAAGATAAACTGTCGAGACTAATCCTGCTTCGATTGAACCATTCATCGACATCGTAATCTCATCACCGATTTGCAATGCATCCGGTTTTGAGACATCTGGAATATCGATGGCCGCATCCACCAGCGTCAAACCAGCGATGTATTCTTTGAACTTCCCTTGGTCGATTGCGCGGTGCAATGTCCGAGTTCTGTCGTCGCTTAAGTGGGTAACATACTTTACTTCTTTATCTCCGGACACATTGAGAGTTCCACCAAGCCAGTTGATATAGCTCGCCCCCAGAGTTCCACCATAGCTTCGATTGGTCTCAACCCTAAACTTCCCAAAGTTAGGAGATTCTTTATCCTCGACCTTATCACCAACTGTTGAGACCTGTTTTCCACGTAACGAAATCATACCACCCAAACTACTCATATGGGTCGGTAGAATCCGGCCATCTTCAGTAACAACCTCCGCGGTTCGGGCGCGTACCGAGATCTCATTTTTACCAACGAGGATCTCGCCCCCGGAAGAATTCAGGGTTGTCGTCGTTCCAACTTTCGTGACCTGAGATGATGAGTACCCGGTTGCGACATTCACTTTATCTTTGGAGATATCTAAATCGACATGCGCGAGGTTCGTCGTACCACCGGAGTGCTCGACTTTATAACGATAACCTAGGTCCAATTCTTTACGGGAAAGGCCACCACCAACCCCATGAGAGGTTGAGGTAGTTGTGCCGCCGTCGACCTTCTCTGTCTTCCCGATTTCAACGTCACCAAAAATGGATGGGTTTCCATCGGGTGAAACCCGGATCCCCCCGTGGACTCGAGCATCGGCCCCAGAACTCGAGTCATGCGCCTCATGCGTTCCTTCAACGGTTACGCCATCACGCATCGAGAAACCGACATTACCGCCAGTGGAGGTCTTTTTGACCTTGTCCTGCGTCGAGGAGCTCCCGCCGGTTGAGACGAAAACATCCCGGTTACCGGTATCGATCCCAACTTTGTGCTTGGATTTACGCGTCGACTTCTCACCGTCCTTACCGGAGGCATTGTCCTCGGTCTCCACTCCAAGATCCGCACGGATACTTGTTTTATCATCAGCAAAATCGATCCCGACGTTACCACTGGTTCCGACCTTGTGCTTATCAGAGTCGCTATCAACAGTGGTCGAATCTTTCTTAAAGCCAGCCGAAACCGAACTCTTGTCCGGCCCTAGATTGACACCCACATTTGTCGAGAGTCCATCCGAAGTACCATCCTTCTCGGTCTGACGATCTGTACGCCCAACGTTGACCGCTATCGTATCCTCGGTGAGCCCCACCCCGACCTTATCGGTTGACTCGGTTTTGGTTTGGCCATCGTCAACAACTCGGCCATGGGTCGTACCTACGTCAAGCCGTCCATCATCTGCATCGAATCCCACATTGACATCAGTGTTAGTTGAGGTTTTGAGTCCATCCTCACCAACCGTCGTCTCCGAGTGGCCCGTCTTAACACCGACTTTTTTCGCATCGTGGTCATAATCGACCGAGGCACTACGCTTTTCTTTGTTACCGTCTGCATCAGAGGTCTCTTTGGAAACATCCAGACCGATCTTCCCATCGGTATCAAATCGCACCTTACCCGATGTAGACTCCTTGTTTCCGTCTGCATCAACGTCGGTTACAGTCCGTCCGATGTCTCCTGCCATATGCGTACGGTCGATTTTTACATTGCCCGTGGTCGATGATGTCGTCGAGCTGCCATCTTCATTTTTCTCAACATCGGAAGTCTTAACGCCAGCAGCTATACTCTCGGCAGTCACTGCTGCGTTGACATCGACACTCGAGGAGTTTCCGTCTGCATCAGTAATCGTCCTGCCACCACTGCCAGTCGCCTTAAATGAATCAGGTCCGATATCCAAACCGCCGCCCATTCGAGTGGTAGTCTTGGTACCATCGTCAGAGACTGTTGTATCACTGCGGTCATGCTTCACCGAAGACGACATAGAGCCGTCTTTCATTGTGACACTACCAGAGGTGTTTCTCGTATTACCGCTCCCATCAGCGTTGGTTTCACTCCGTTTATCGCTGTGTGAGAGATTAAAATTCTCTCCGCTTCCATCGGTGGTGAGATTGGTCGCGGTATCGTGGGACGTCTTGTTACCCTCAACATCGGTGACCGCATTGGTCGAAGTGCCGCCGACCGAAAGTCTATCCTTCTCAAGTTTCACATTAGTCGAACCGCCTGAGGTTACGGAGCTCCCATCCGATGCGTTTTCAGTGACGATCTCGCTCGAGCTTAACGCGGCGCTCTAATCGGTCAACTTTACGCCATGGCCTGTCTTTACAGTTGTCGTCGAACCGTCAGTGCCAGTCGTCGTAGAAGTCTTCGCTTGGTCAGAGGTTAACTCGTTCTTGCTTACCGAACTCTTGGATGTCGATGAGGTACTGACGGTGGAACCATCAGCCAGTTCGGTGGTTGATTCAGAACTTGATTCAGACGTGACCTTATTTTTCTCAAAGACAACCTTTCCACTCGGGTCAATCTTCTTAAACGCATCTGTAAAATGCTTGTCACCTTCTGCGGTTCGATTCGTCGCGACTTCGGAATCCAAACGTTTTTTTGCTGCAGCGAGGTCTGCCTTAAGTGGGTCACTTGAAGAAAGCTTTGATGCAATTCCCGCGAGTTGGTCCGACGACCGCGGCGCAGATGAAGGGTCAACAGTGCCACTGGTGGTACTTGGGGACGAGACACCGGGGGTTACGTTCGTTGTCCCTCCATTATCCACAGTCGGGCCAGCCGTAACCGTCGGGTTGGACGGCGTTACCGATGGATTCGAAGATGGTACGGTTGACGGGGAGCCCTCCACCTTCGAGTCACTTGCGGGAGCAGTTGTCACCGTTGAATCCGGATTAAGATCTCGACCCTCCGTTGTCGTAGATACCGATTGTCCATTCGTAGTCACCTCGGTATTCGAACCAGTCGGCTTAGGAGTCACCACTGTCTCCGAGACCGGTTCCTCGGGGGCCACTGAGGCGTTATCAACCTTTGCGGTCGAACCGGAGGTGGTACCCCCTGTATTCGCACTAGGAGGAGTTACCGACTCGGTCCGTACCTCGTCTCCCGCATCGTTCTCAGGTACAGACGGTGTTTCGGTAGGAATATCTTCAGCATCCAATCGTTCTTCATTCGCGATCAGCGGAGGCTCTTCATTTGAGTCTGAGATCTTTGTAGATTCCCGACCCCTTGGAGGAAGAGGCTCGATCTCAAAATCAGATACACCCGCTCCATTGGTTCTTCCATCCAGAGCTTCGATTTCAAAATCAGCGACACCATCATCGCTTCGACTTGAGTCATTGAGGGGCTCGATTTCGAATTCGAAGTCTCCTCCGAGCTCAGAGCTACCACCCTTCGCCCAAATACACAGAGCTTCCGCAACACTCGCCGCATTCTCAGCACCAGCCAGTCGAAATTCTTCCTTCAATGGCATCTTCGAGAAGACGGTGGTTGGCAGAGTCTGTGGCGCATCCTGAAGTGCATCGCCATAGGGTTGTACGAGTTCAGTGGCACCACTTGGCGCTACCGTAAGACTTCTTGCTCCAGCATTTTCTCCGAGAGCTGAAAAGGCTGGATTTTTTGCATCAAACCGGGGGTTATCAATGCGAACCCCACCATCGGGTCGACTTGATATCCTTGTGAACGTATTAACCCCCGCATCTCGCGCTGTTTCGATCTGAAGTGTCGCTCGTAAGAGTTGGTCCGACTTTAAAGTTTCGCCCTTCAGTGGGGTCTTCAACTTTATACGGAATGGATAGGGCGGCTTTCCATCTTTGGACAAAACTTCAAATACAGCCGGATTATCTGGAAATTTCGGGTTAGGGAAATCCATATCGGACGAGAAATCGGACGGACGAAGTATAGTCCACTTCTCATCAAATCGCGCACTCTTGGCGTCGTGCGTTGCATCAAGAGACTCAATCTCGATCGATGGAGGCAGGCTTCGATTTCCCGCGCCTTCGACACTCACGCCTCCTGAGTTAGGGCGCTCTAGGCCCCCGGTGAGGTCACCACCGTCTTTGACCGATGTCGATGATGACGGCTTCGACTCCGCAACGTCTCTACCGCCGTTAGTCTCGAACTGAGATTTCGCAAGTTCTTTCGTAGATGGCAGCTCGATTGTTTCACCGGCCTTGAGCGGCTTGCTTGGGTCAAACCGAAGCCTTGTCGCCAAGGCATTAGCTAACCCTGCATCACCATATGCAGTCTTGGCTATCTGCTCGAAAGTTTCGCCACCGTTCGCTTTGAATGTCTCACCGGCTTTCGGCGGCTGCGCATCCGAAACAGGGGCGTCATTTCCGGTGTTCGATACTCTCGATACATCGCTTGGCGTCTTAATAGTCATTGAGTCCCCCTACGGCGGATAATTCTTGCGGTGACCAGTGCTTCCTGGAATCCTATCGAGGCTTGTAAGTGACTGAAAGGGGGAGCGCGTCGACGCGCGATCGCCCAGGAGGAGACGGTTAATATGGATCAGGACCTGACCGAGTTGCGGGATGCGTTCGGTGCCTTCGTAAAGGCGGTAAAGACGCGTGATTTTTCTTCTTATCTCTCGTTGCACGACGAGGAGATCGCGAATGCGGTGGACGAAGAGCTCTTCGTTCGGAACGCTGAACGAGCCGCGCGCCACCAATTTGCATTCGAGCTAGATGCCATCAAAGTCGAGGGTAAAATTGCCACCATGAGCTTCGAGATCGTGGCAGGGGACGGAGATGTCACACAAAACGATGAAGCAGAAATCACGTGGGTTCGCCGAGATCAGGGCTGGAAGCTACTTGAGGTATAATCCAAGACTCTGATTTCTTTATAGAAAAGCCGCGGTTGCGGTTTTTTTATTTTCCTCTTGCCATAGTAACTACAGAAAGAGATACTATAGGGGTTCCCCGTCCCCACGCGGAACATGGAGAAGGTAGAGAGCGATATTACATACCCATTCCCCTAGTCCCGTTCTCTCCACTTCGTGGTGCAATTTCGCACCGGTAGGGTGAGTATTCGCATGGCAGACGCGGATGCTCACCCCACACTCCTCTCAACTCGCTAACCAACATAGTTTCATGGCGTGTACTAACTACTACTACAGCGCCCAAAGGGAACTATGCGACATCTGGCAACACCAACGACTCTTCTCTTTTTTGTTTCCTGCCTTCTTTTATTGGGTTGCTCGGTGGAGAAGGCCCCTTTCGTTCCCTCAAACCAACGTTGTGGAGACCATGCCACCTGTGGCCCGGGCCAAGTCTGTATCGCTGAATTGTGTCGAGAACTCTGCTCGGATGAGCGTGGCTGTTCATTAAGCGATATTTGCGTCGGAGGACTTTGCCAAGATGGCTACTGTGGGGATGGCGTGAAGGTCCAAGTCGAGGAATGCGATCTCGGTGCGGGCAACGCTAATGACGGTCTCTGTCTACTAGATTGCACACTGAATCGATGTGGTGATGGCTTTATCTATCTTGGGCATGAAGAATGCGACGATGGGAATCTGCTCGATGGCGACGGCTGTAGTGCCTCTTGCGAAAGCACCTCATCTCAAACGGTCGACGAATCAGTTCCAGAACATGAGCCAGAATCGGAAACCGAGCCTAACGCTGAGTCAACCAATGAGGTTAGTCCACAAGAGTCGTCAGAAATTGAATCAGAGACCGAAGTGAATGGCTCCCAAAGCCCCGTTCCATGCAACGAAATCACCGACTGCGAAGGAAACTGTATTGCGGGACAACATTCATCTCTTATCGCAGATGGATTCTGCGACGACCAAACAGGTCTCATTAACTTTAATTGCCAAGCCTTTGACTTTGACGGTGGTGATTGTGCTCAGGCTTCATCATCAATCGAAGAGGTCGAATCACCTCGCGACCTCGACGTTAAGCCCACCGTAGAATTTACCTGGTCAATTGTTCCCGACTTTTATCAAGATGAGATCGCATGGGAACTCTACACTTACGACGGCTTATTCTCTTTATATGCAGGCAATCCGACAAATACTCCCATGACCCAAGCCATTGCTCTTGAGAAGGGGAGCTATTGCTTTAGCGTCTACGATTCTTTTGGAGATGGTGGCTCGAATGGTCAGTTATTTATCGATGGTGTGCTCTGGAACTCATGGAGTAGCACCGACTACACCTCCATCCATACACTGTGTTTTGAAGTCACATTTAGGGAATGTCTAAGTCCCCAAGTCGAGGATTGCTTTGGAGAATGCGTTCACGAAGCTAGCCTTGTTTATCTCGGCGACGGCATTTGCGATGCCGGTGACCGCTCGGCAGCAAACTTTGATTGTGCCGCGTTCCACTGGGACTTTGTCGACTGCCTTTAACTCTTGTCGCGGCCTTAGAATCCACCATCGACTAATTCGTCAATATGAGATTTCATCTCGGCAACGGTAGTATGCTCAAACCTACTCATTCGAAAACGACGGATCCACTCAGAGGGAAGCCCCGCACTGAGCTCCATCTGAGGAAGCAATTTGAGGGTGATACCCAACGCACACAATCGAATTTCATCCTCAGTTTGTTCTGAGAGCAGCGGCAGAGGAATCGCCTCGAGAATGTGCTGATTCAAGTTGGTCGCCATGTATTTTGACGCGTACCAATTGATCGCACGTGCGTTAAAGAGACCTAAAATCAATAGTCGGTCCTCCCAACCCAAGTCACTCGGACTCGACTCGGTCAAAGCACTGTTTCCAACAACTGAGCCGGGTGGCAAAAGCGCCGCAACTACCTTGGCGGATTCCGAAGCATGAATTGTGGCTCGGAGCCCCAGCCTCCAATAACGGCTCATTGACAAAACCTGGGGACGCGGCCGGACTCCCAGAGGCGGCGATGCCAGCGAATCAACCGAGCAAACATATCGAGGGGCCTCTTTGAGCCATGGGTTATAAGCGGAAAAGGTGCCCTTCTCCTGAACTGTTAGATAACCCTGGGCTTCAAATTGAGCTTTTATGGGGTAGAGACGAGGATCTCCGCCGTCGACTTCTTCACGTTCCATCCAGTTCTTCCAACTGTCAAAGCGCGGACTATCAAGAGTCATATTGAGTTCTTGGTAAAGAGTTAATCCAGACTCTCTCATTTTATCAGCAACTCGAACGGTCGCTTTCTTCATCGCTGTCCAACGAATAAGCTCATTCGAATCACGAAGCTCGGGTAAACGACAGCCATCCTCCAAGATAAAGTCAGTGGGTACATCAAGTAAACGCTGAGAACTTTCGGCTTCAATATCTACATCAAAAGATGTTGCAACATGCGACATCTTATCTCGGTTCCCGCTCTCGCCATCCACGACGCAAAACCTCAATCCAGGTGACGCATCAAAGATCTTCGAAGCGTTCGAGAGGCCCCAGAATTTTTTAAGCCAACCGTTGGACAACAAGAATTCACGACAGTTTTGTGCCGATGTTGTCCCGTAAAAGGCATTCGGTAGAATCAAGGTGAACCGTCCTCGAGGACTTAAGTTCTGAAGCGTCCATTCGACAAAAACGAGATATTTGTCCAAATGCCCCTTACTCCCTATCAAACGAGGATACCGACTACGGATCTCGTCAAGGTAATGCTGGTGTTCGAGCTTTTTTGCCTCCCATTCCTCAGCTATTCGGGGCTGCGATAACAACGCTTGATAGCGGGGCCGTCTCTCTCGCGCGGTCTTCAAAGAGTGTATTTCTGGATCCAGGTCGCTAAAAAATTCACGTTCCAAGAATATCAGTTTGTCCCACGGCGGATTACCGACGACCCAGTCAAAACACTGCACGCTCGTTGAATCCATGAGTAAAGTATCTTGCTGACTAAGTTGAGGATTTAGAAGGCGATCTTCACGCAACCAGTGCTGAAATGACAATCTCAGCCTCGTGATGGATAGCGCATCGGCATCGAGATCAAATCCGACTAACTGTTCTTCGATAAATTTGGCTCGAAGTTCCAAGTTCGCAAAACAATCCAGTGCATCGTAATGGTCCAAAGTTGCCGTAAGGAAAGCGCCTGAACCGCAGGCGGGATCGACGATGCGCAGATCAGGTCGATAGGTTGGGGCGCCCTGTGCAACCACCCACCGGGCGAAGGAATACGGTGTATAAAATGCTCCCCGGCTTTTCCGCTCAACATTATAGCTGCTCTCTTTTGCGTGAGTCAGTTCATCGCGCCCTATGGACGCTTCGTAAAGTGCATCAAGAACCAACTCAGGATTTTCGATTGATGCTAATTCCGACAGAGAGCGACGCAGCCAAGTCCCGTGAGACTCGAAGAGTTCTTCAAAGGCAGGCATCAAAGAGACGTCCCCGCTTAACTCGCGACACAAGGTCCTGATATGAGTCGTCGGGAAAGAGGTGTCCAATTCAGGAAATTTAAGTCGTAAGGCCCACCAATAAACTGGAGCCCAACGAACGGTATTCGGTTCATAGATGTTTGAAGAACCAAGAAGACGCTTGAGCCATTGCTTACGCCATCGGTTCACAAATCGGATAAGCTCAACCTGACGCAAAACCTATGGCTCCCCAGATTCATCCAGTGCTAGCTGCACGCCTAATCCAGCGAGTACAGCCTCATAAAATTTCTCTAAGTAAGCGCTGAACGTCACAGTAGAAGGAATCGCCTTGTCCAGGTCTAAGACAACCAGGGGTATGTTAAGTTCTCGCGACGCAGCTCGAGGCTGGGCAAGGTCTCCGCCTAAGGCGTGAATCAGTGCCGCGACCTTCCCCGAACGAAATTGAACCAACTGACGACCAAAGTGCGCGGGGCTTGGTAGCGTTTTAGGTTGGTCCACCATGGTACCTGCAGCTGGAAGGTGTAAAGCTTCAATGATAGCGAGCGTCTCACTATCAAACGCGACCATTAAGCGCGCCGCGTTACTAAGAGGTTCGGTGCTGCGTTCCAGTCTTTGAGATAGTCTAGTCATCGACCGCTCAATGACCGCGGCACGTTGTTCTACAGAATGCGCACACATGGGCTCAAAATCAGTCATGATTTCAGCAAGCACATTTACTACAGAAACTATCCGAAGGGGGCTGAACATCAGTCGCGTTCCAACCGGATGCTTCACAAGGTCAGGGCTCTGAACCGTCGTTAAATCGACTACCTTTTTCTTAAGACCAATGCCTTGTATCGACTGCTCGCTAGAGGTGAATACAATTTGACTGACTTGATTCTGGCTGGTTCCATTCGTTTGTGGGTTCAGCACAAAGCAGGAAGGTGGGCTCAACTCAATCAAGAGTGCCCTGACCTCAGGTAGGACAGCGTCGATCTTGGTTTTGGCCGA
>JAYYQC010000247.1:0-4714 GCA_036128675.1 Myxococcota bacterium
CGGTACTGGCGACCATGTGATGAAAAGGTGATCCAATAGGTATTACCGCGCTTGTAAACGCCCATAATTCAAGTCCTCCGCAGGAATTCTCGGTAGTCAGGAGACAACTTGAACCTATCACAATTTTAGCACAATGCACCGCGCAGAAAGGCATTGTCGCAAAAAGTTACGCAGATAAATTGAGACTTTTTATGGGTTTAGATGGTGCCGGTGGAGGGAATCGAACCCCCACTTCCTCACGGAAAACGGATTTTGAATCCGTCGCGTCTACCAATTCCGCCACACCGGCTAAATGTGATTGGTCGGCAGCGTTTAACAAGGTGGGCCTTCAGACGCAAGACCTGAGGAGGTTTCCTTGTTCACTTTGGCCTCACGCACTATACTTGAGAGGTAGTAACCCTTTATCGAAGTAAGCTGTCATGTTGGTCGTCGTTTACATCTGCCTCGCTCTGACCGCTCTCGCACTCATCCTGCGCGAGTGGATTGCCGTGAAGCAGCGACGCTTTTACCAAGACCAGCTCGAGAGCATGCAGAACACCGTCGACAACACGATCTCGGCTCACCGTCAGATCGCCGAAGAGCTCGTGGTCACCCGTCAGCTCCTGCTCGAGAAAAAGGTCATCACCGAGACCGATCTCATCCGCGGGCACGTGAAGCTTCAGGAGCACCTCCGCAAAGAAGAGGCGGCGCGCGACGTGAAAAAGGATGCGGAAGAGGTCCAATCGGAGACCGAGACACCGAAATCTGAGAGTGTCGTGGTCGTTCCATCCACCGGGAACGGCAATCCGACAATCCACTAGGGGTCCAACTCACACAATCAGCGACATCAACGCTTGCCGCAACCTCGGTGCCGGGCGTACACTCTCGGTATGGAATTCGATGTCTTTAGTCAGTCGGATGTTGGCTGCGTGCGGACCAACAATGAAGATGCCTATTTCGTGTCGCCAGACCACGGTCTTTTTGTCGTCTGCGACGGCATGGGCGGACACAATGCCGGTGAGGTCGCCAGCCAGCTGAGCTGCAAGCTGATCTCGTCAGAGCTCTGCTCTACCCGCGTCGCCAATATGAAAGAGAAATTCGAAGGCAGTGGACACCCGGAAGACCTCCGTGCCCTGCAGCGCACCGTCGAGCAAGCGGTCTCGTCGGCCTGTCGCGCCATCTTCGAAGAAGCGATGAACGACCCAGGGAAAGCCGGGATGGGTACGACCTGTACCGTGGTTCTCTTTGCTGGCCGCGATAAAGCGGTCTTGGCCCACGTCGGCGACAGCCGTCTCTATCTGGTCCGAGGCGAGGATATCCACCAAATTTCCGAAGACCATACCTACGTCAACGAGCTGGTGAAGCGCGGCCTCCTCAAGAAGAGCGAAGCCCACGACCACCCGCAGGGCAATGTCCTCTCGCGCGCCATGGGGGTTCAGCCCAATGTCGCGATCGACACCATGCTCTTCGATATCGATGCCAACGATACCCTGCTTCTCTGCTCGGACGGTCTCTACAACTACTATCCCGAGGCCAAGGAGCTCATCCCGACGCTGCAGGAAGAAGATATCCGTCAGTCCCTTGGGACCCTGGTCAACACCGCCAAAGAGCGCGGCGGCCACGACAATATCACGGGTGTTGTGATCCGAATTAAGACCGGCGAGATCCCAGTCGCGGCGGCCGAACGACTCAAGATCCTCAAGAAAATCGCTATCTTCAGCCATTTACAGCACCTCGAGCTGATGAAAGTTCTCGGTACTGCGCAGATGGCGAAGGTCAACCAAGGCGACAACCTCATCACCGAAGGCGAAATCGGCGACGTGATGTACGTCATCGTCAAAGGCGAAGTCGACATCATCAAGGGCGAAGATGTTCTGACCACCCTACCCGCCGGCGTACACCTCGGCGAGATGGCACTGGTTGACAACGCACCGCGCTCGGCAACCGCCCGAGCCCGCACCGACCTAGATATTCTCCTGATCCGCCGAGATGAATTCTTCAACATCGTCCGCGCAGAGCCCGTCATCGCAACCAAGCTTCTCTGGAGCCTGGTCCAGGTACTCAGCGGGCGTCTCCGTCAGACCAACGCGGCACTCGAAGGTGCCAGACGTGAGCTGGCCGGCGATATTGAAGGCTTTGAGATCCTCTTCGACGACGACGACGAGTAAGCAGACGTAGGGGTCGTGGATGAGTGAGGATGAAAAAACCCGGGTCAGCGTCCCGATCTTAAGTCCGAGCGGTTCCGACGATCACGGCATCCTCATCCAGATTTACGGACCGAAGCTGGGCGAGCGCTACAGCCTTGACGGCGATATCGCCACCATTGGCCGCGACCTTGGCAACAATATCGTCCTGGTCGACGAGAGCGTCTCCCGTAACCACGCAAAGATTGAGCGCACCGCTCGAGGCTTTGTCCTCGAAGATCTCGACAGTACCAACGGCAGCCGCGTCAACGACGACAGCATCAAGTCGTGTCTGCTCAAGAGCGGTGACCAGCTCCAGATCGGGTCGTTCATTCTCAAGTATATCGGCAGCGGCAATGTCGAAGCGGTCTACCACGAAGAAATCTACCGCATGATGATCACCGATGGTCTGACCGGTATCGCCAACCGACGTAAGCTCGACGAGGCGATGGAGAACGAGTTCCTCCGAGCCAAGCGCTATGGTCGTCCCCTCTCGATTGCGATCCTCGATGCCGATCACTTCAAGAAGGTCAACGATACCCACGGCCATATCGTCGGGGACTTTGTCCTGAAAAAACTCGCGACACTCTTCCAGCAAAATATCCGACGCGAAGAGCTTCTCGGGCGCTACGGTGGAGAAGAATTCGTCGTTGTGATGCCTGAGGTCGATTCGAGTGGTGCTTTTCAGTTAGCTGAAAAGCTTAGGAAAACAGTCGAAGGCACTGTCTTTAAGTCGGGCGAAGCCGAGCTGCCCGTCACCATCTCGGTAGGTGTCGCGACCCTCGGGGCTGAAGAGAGCGTCAAAGCGTTTCTCGATACCGCGGACCAGGCGCTCTACAAGTCCAAGGAAGACGGCCGCAACCGCGTGACCATCGGTGGTCAGGGCTAAATCTACTCCCCTCCAAGCTTTCTCCTGAAGTTGCTTTACGGACTACGCCCTAGTCGATATACCTCGCATGCTCGTGTACGTGATGTGCGTACCAAGTCGTACCAACACCTGGGGAGAAATATTTATGAAAGGTATCGTCGGTTGGTTTGTCGGCCTCGTCCTCATCGGAGGATCTGCATTTGGAGGTCTACAAGCTTATAAGTCTGCTTCGGGAGAATTGGCTTACCACAAGACACTTAGCGAAGAGAAAATTGCATTTGCACAGAAGGCTGCTGGTGTCGTGTTGTTAGACGACGAGACCTACGCCAAAGAAATCGGCATTCTCTTGACCAAGTACTTCAACGACCTACGCTCGTTGGACAAAGCGCATCCGGGTCTTCAAGACTTCGAGCGCGAGTACGCGCGTGGTGCCGAAGAGGTTGCAGCCAATCGTATGAGCGAGAGCCAGAAGATGATGCGTGATGAGCGTGTCAAAATCTCACTCGACCTGCTCAACTTGATGCGCTCTGGTCAGTACCGGCCAATCTACACCAGCCAGGACAAGGGCTTCCGCTTCGACATCTTCGATATGGGCGTTGTTCAGGGCGAAGGTGGTCAGCCGGCCATTCGTGCCAAATTCGTACAATGGGGCGCATTCGGTCCAATCAACTACAATACCATCACCGGTACCTTTGGCGTTGAGATCGAAGAAGGCAAGCCCGTCGAGATTCCACAAATCGTCGGCGACGGTCAGCCTCCAACATTGAACTTCGATCCAAGCGACTGGGTTGCTGAGTTCTTCCCTGGCGTTCAGACCGGTTACTATGAGTTCCCGCTCTTCCCACCTCAGTCGAAGACCATCGACCTCGAGTTCGGATACGATATCCGCACCATCGGTGGAACTGCGGTACCTGTGATGATCAACTTCAAGCAAATCGCAATTCCGGACGCCTGGAAAGTAGGCGGCGACTGGAAAGCGAAAGAGCGCTTCGCAAGCGACGAAGAGCTTAAAGCGCTTGGCGTAGACCCTCAGGTCAAGGTCAACAAGAAGCCTAACTAAGGCCTCGCGTTCACCCGCTTTAAAAGAATCATCCCCCTGTCACCTTCTCGGTCACAGGGGGATTTTTTTTTGAGGGATTCCATCCATCCCCAAAGCGAGACAAAGCATCCGGAGTGTACACCCCGACTGGCCCTAAGACCGGGCAATGGGCTCCACCTCTGATCCCTGACGATTCTCTGCCAACCAAGACCCTCGATGCCTACCCCATCGCTGACTTCGAGGACCTAGATGGTCGTAGGTAGCTTACCAGGGGGCAAATAAACGCTGAGCCACCATTGCCTCATGCCATAGGTCTCTACGCGCGCTGCGAGAGGCTTAGGCTGCTTCAACGACACATCGACTCGGTGACGAAGGACGGTAAACGCGTCTAACCACAATGATGCCGCCAACATGGTCGTTGCGTCGGTTTTAAGGTTGAGGGCAAAAGCCCCTTAAGTACTTATGCATGCGGTTGCATAAACACGTTTATGGTTTGAATCTGAGCATAAAAAAAGGGCCCACGAAGGAGCCCTTTTCGAATCTGTTGATGTCGGAAGCAACTTAGAACTTCACTACTTCGAACTTTCCGGTGCCGTCTTTGGTGAACTCAACGAAAGCGCCCATGCCTTTCGACACGCTGCCGTC
>JAYYQC010000248.1:0-10000 GCA_036128675.1 Myxococcota bacterium
GAACTGCCTGCAGAACAAACGCAAGTTGAACTCGAATATGTGAGCGGTGATCCGCCGGGAACATGCTGATTATGCGTGAAATGGTCTGAACCGCCGAGTTCGTATGGAGTGTTCCCAAAACCAAATGACCTGTTTCACTCAGAGCCAGTGCCGCTTCAACCGTTTCGATATCACGCATCTCGCCGATGAGAATCACGTCAGGGTCTTGTCGTAGGACATACTTTAGTGCGTCGCGAAATGAATCTGTATCCGCCCCAACCTCTCTCTGGTTGACCAGTGATTTCTTATGAGCGTGCAGATACTCAATCGGGTCTTCGATCGTGACAATATGACAGTGACGCTCTGCATTGATTTTATCGATCGCCGCCGCCAATGTCGTAGATTTACCGGCACCGGTAGGCCCTGTTACCAAGACCAATCCATTGGGCTTTGAAACCAAGCGCACAAAATCCTCGGGGACGCCCAGTGTACTGATCTTGGGAACCTCGTAAGGGATTTTGCGAAAGCTCCCTGCGATTGCCCCACGTTGTCGAAAGATATTGGCGCGGAACCGGGCGAGCTTCTCGACCCCAAACGATACATCCATGTCGTTCTTGTCTTCAAAATCGCGTCGCTGCTTCTCGGTCAAAATGCTCATACATAGACGCTTCGTATCAGCCGGTCTCAAAACATCAGCCCGCAACTGCCGTAAACGTCCATCAACACGAAGCTGAGGCGGTGAACCACTACTGAGGTGCAAATCACTTGCTCCATACTGCATCATAGCCTTGAGCAAAGTGCGAATCTCAAGTGATTGCGCGGCAGCCTCATTGCCTTTGATATCGTCCGCCATACCTAATCTCTCGCTGAAACGCGCATTACTTCGTCGACCGTCGTCGTACCTTCTTTAAGCTTCAGAATAGCCGCCTGCCGCAATGTTCGCATACCAAGTCGAATTGCGTCCTGTTTGAGCTCCGCGGTAGATGCGCCGTTGAGGACCAACTCTTTGAGTTCATCATTCATCGACAAGACTTCATAGAGCGCGACTCGACCCTTGTAACCAGTATCAGAGCATTCATTGCAGCCTCGACCCCGCTGAGGTTCGATTGTATCGAGGAGGTCTTCAGGCACCTGGAGTTCAATCAAACTCTCGCGCGACACCTCGGCTGGTTCTTTACATTTGGAGCAGATGCGACGCGCCAGTCGCTGCGCGACGATTGCGTTGAGAGAAGCTGTAATGAGAAACGGCTCAATCCCCATATTGAGAAGACGCGAAATTGTCGAAGGTGCATCGTTGGTGTGAAGGGTCGAGAGAACCAAGTGACCGGTCAATGCAGCTTTAATCGCAATTTCTGCGGTCTCAAAGTCACGAATCTCACCGACCATGATTATGTCTGGATCTTGTCGCAAAAAAGACCTCAGCGCCGAGGCAAAGTTTAGCCCGATGCTCTCATGCATCTGCACCTGGTTGATTCCATGCAGGTTAAATTCAACCGGATCCTCCGCGGTAGAGATATTCGTTGTGGTCTGATTCAGTTCAGATAAAGCAGAATAGAGTGTCGTCGTCTTACCCGAACCAGTGGGGCCAGTAACGAGAACCATTCCGTACGGTTGATGAATCCCGTCCTGAAAGGACGCCAACGCATCCTTCTCAAAGCCCAGCTTCGTCATATCGAGCTGTAAATTCCCTTTATCGAGAAGACGCATAACGACCTTCTCGCCAAAGAGAGTAGGCAAGACCGAAACACGAAAGTCCATCTCGCGATTCTTGCCCAGTTTAAGCTTAATCCGTCCATCCTGTGGTAAACGGCGCTCAGCAATATCAAGAGAGGCCATAATCTTCAGGCGACTGATTACTGAGTCTTTGAGTTTGAGAGGTGGTTTATGCATCTCATAGAGGACACCATCGATACGATAGCGGATCCTAAACTCTTTTTCGTACGACTCAATATGGATATCGGAGGTTCCCCGCTTGATGGCTTCAACCAAGATCAAGTTAACGAGTTTAACGACCGGTGCATCCTCAGCGCTTTTTTCCAGGTCGACCACGTTGATCTTATCTTCGTCGACATCGAATTCGATTTCGGACTCATCGAATTCTTTCATCACCTGGTCAAAGCCGGTTTGGCTACCATTGCCGTAATAGCGCTCAATCGCACGTTTAATCTGTGCTTCGGAAGCCGCTACAACCGAAACATCTAAACCGGTATGAAAACGAATATCTTCTGCGGCGATATGATTCGTCGGGTCGTTGATCGCTACAACAAGACTCGTTTGTCCAAGCTTCTGGATTGGAACGACGAGATGCGTATTCACTATCTTTTCTGGCAACAATTTGATGATGCTCGCATCGATTGGAAAATCGTCGAGGTTCGGCAACATCGGAACCCCGGTCTCGTCGCAAATAAATTCCAGTAACTGCGATTCTTCCAACGCACCGCATTCCACCAACGCAGCAGCCAAGGAAAGATTGCCGCCTTGCGTGAGTTGCTCAGCTGACATGAGCTGCTGCATCGAAATGACGCTTTTCTGAACGAGTAGTTCGCCGAGTCTTTTCATCCTAAAACCTGACCTGGGGACACGCACTGGTCCCTCATTACTTTGAGCCAGTGTAACGGCTTTAGGGCGCGGGGTCCAAGAAGACGCAAAAACCCAAGAGGCAAAAAAAAAGGCCCGCAAAGCGGGCCTCTTCATAGACTATCGAAGGTCCTTAGGCGGACATCGAATCCAAGAATTCCTGGTTTGTCTTGGTTCCCTTCATCTTAGACGCCAAGAACTCCATCGAGTCGATGACATTGAGAGGGTGCAAGAGCTGGCGCAGGATCCAGACTCTGTTCAAGATATCATTGCCCAGAAGCAGCTCTTCCTTACGTGTCGCCGAACGATTGATGTCGAGACATGGGAAGATACGCTTTTCCATGAGCTTACGGTCGAGGTGAAGTTCACAGTTACCTGTGCCCTTGAACTCCTCGAAGATAACTTCGTCCATACGGCTTCCGGTATCTACAAGTGCTGTACCGATGATGGTCAGAGAACCACCTTCTTCGACATTACGAGCAGCTCCGAAGAAGCGCTTAGGCTTATGCAGTGCGTTAGAGTCAACACCACCCGAGAGAATTTTGCCCGATGGCGGCACAACGGTGTTGTAAGCACGCGCCAAACGAGTGACCGAATCGAGCAGGATAACGACATCTTCGCCGTGCTCAACAAGGCGCTTGGCCTTTTCAATGACCATCTCGGCAACCTGAACGTGGCGCTGAGCTGGCTCATCGAAGGTACTGCTCACGACTTCGCCGCGGACGTTACGCTTCATATCGGTGACTTCTTCAGGGCGCTCATCGATAAGGAGAACGATCAGACGAGAGTCTGGGTGGTTGGTCGCGATAGCTTGCGCCACATTCTGCAAAAAGACAGTCTTACCTGCACGCGGAGGTGATACGATAAGTGCTCGTTGACCTTTACCAACTGGAATCAGGAGGTCGAGGATTCGCGTAGAGAACTCACTCGGATCGTGCTCCATACGAAAACGCTCGGTTGGGTAAAGCGGCGTGAGGTTATCGAAGTGAATACGTTGACGCGCTTTCTCAGGTGCGTCGAAGTTAACACTGTCGACCTGAAGGAGGGCGTAGTAACGCTCGCTATCCTTTGGTGGACGAATGAGGCCTTTGACCGTGTCACCGGTTCGGAGGTTTAGACGTCGAATCTGAGAAGGGGACACGTAAATATCATCCGGTCCCGGGAGGTAGTTATAATCAGGCGCTCGAAGAAAACCGAATCCATCCGGTAGAGTCTCAAGCACGCCTTCCGACATAACTGAGCCGCCCCGCTCGGTTTGCGCTTGCAGAATTGCAAACATCAACTCTTGCTTACGCATGCCTGCAACGCCCTCAATGTCGAGCTTCGCCGCATAACGCGCCAACTCTTGAGGCTTCATTTTCTTTAACTTGTTGAGGTCAATGACCTCTCCACCGGATTTTTCAGCTGCTTTTGCCATGGGAAATTGATTCTCTGAGGTTTGGGGCGAGTGCCCGTTGTGAACTCATCCTACGCTTCGTCGTTCTCGACGTTTGTTTAGCGTTTTAGGTTACGTGATTCGGTTAATTTAACCGCTGTGGAGTGGCCGAGGCCTACGTTCGGGCGCATGCTCCTAGAGCTGTCGCGACCGTACGGGCCCTAGATCTATCATCGCGTCGGTAACGTCAAGCAAAATCGCACTGAGATGTTCTATACTTTGCGTCGACGAAGATAGCCCTTCTTATCGAAGAAATAACTCGTATCGATATCCCCGCGTAATCTCGCCTGGCTAAGCTCGGGATTCGGCATCTCAAACGCAAACAAAAGCTCGGCAGCGCGTGATGCAATCCGCGTAGAAGCATCTTCTCCGGTTACAGATTTGCCTAAGATAGAGGAAAGCATTGTTAGAAACGGCTCATCGAAAACTTTACCCTTTTGACGAAGAGATTCGACAATATCCATGACCGCCCATCGCACATCGTCGCTGAAATCTTCAAGAAACGGCAGCAAGCGAGCTATAGTAAAGCTATCGGTAAGGTTTTCCGCGATATGCCAGACCAACTCGAGTTTCGCATCGATCGAGCGATGACACGACGCACCGTGTCCATCGAGGGCAGCCATAGCGAGTTCAAGACCGGCGTCGGCGCCATTGATTCGCTCGAAGGCATGAAGGGGGTAGGTGATATGCGTTTCAGTTCGAACATACTGCTCGAGTTCTACCGAGATATTCGCCCCGATCTGAACCAATTCGTCTTCAAGCCATTGTTTTTCTTGCTCATCTGCAATTTGACCGTTGGCCGTCATGGCGAAGCGCTTCAAGACTGCGCGCCAGGCTTCGGGCGTCCCATCTTCGAGAAGTTTCGCCATTTCGCGCAAACGAATGTCGGTCTGGGCGAAGCGGTTCTCAATCATGGTCACCGCTTTATCAATCTGCTTCTGATTGAGGGGACCCTTACTAAAAAAGTTAAACCAATTCATGCTCTGTGCTCCAATTATCCGTGAGCCAATTAACACAGCGGCCGAACATTGCCAGCAACATTTCATCGAGGTAAGCGAAGTCCATGAAGAGCCCAAGCGATAAGCAGCACCCATCGATTGCACTGGGTATCAGTGGGAGCATTGCTGCCTACAAGAGCCTTTATCTCGCGAGACTGCTCGTGGAAGATGGGTACCGCGTTCATGCCTTGCTTACACGTAGTGCGCGACAATTCGTCACCCCGCTCTCGCTTTCAGTACTGACCGGGCATCGAGCCATTACAAATCTCTGGACAGCATCTGAAGCTGGCGCAGATGTGAGCCACGTTGAACTCGCGCATGCCATTGATCTGCTGATCATCGCGCCCGCGACTGCAGACCTTCTGACCCGCCTCGCTCAAGGCGAAGCCTCCGACCCCGTCAGTAGTGTCGCCCTCAGCACACAAGCGATAAAGCTTCTCGCTCCAGCCATGGAGCCAGCAATGTGGAATGCGGACACTACACGCGCATCGATTGAAGCTCTCCAGACCAAAGGCTGGCAGATTATCGCGCCTACCGAGGGCTTTCTCGCTTCTGGACGAAGTGGCGTGGGTCGGATGAGCGAACCGTCCGACCTCTTTGATGCGGTCAAACGCGCTTTAACACCCCAAGACCTCGCAGGCATCGACCTCATCGTAACAGCGGGGCCAACCCGAGAGCATATCGACCCTGCCCGGTATATTTCGAATCCCTCATCGGGCAAAATGGGCTTAGCCCTAGCACAAAGAGCCGCTGCTCGCGGCGCGAAAGTCACGTTAATTCATGGCCCTGTGAGCAGCCCGATTCCAAGAGGCCTCTACAAAACGGTCGCGATTAAGAGTACATATGACCTCCTAACCGCCTGCGAAACCGCCTTGAAGGCAGGCACCGATGGCTTCGTTATGGCCGCGGCACCCGCCGACTTCCGTCCGGCTGTCACATCGACGCAGAAAACGAAAAAGTCCGACGGAGATAAAAGCACACTCGCGCTTGAGTCGAATCCAGATATTCTGAAAACGTTGCTCCCTCTTCGTCGAGGTGTTCTCACTGTAGGCTTCGCGGCTGAAAGCCAAGACCTCGAGCGGTACGCCACGCAAAAACTCCAGAATAAAGCCCTCGACCTAATCGTTGGTAATTATGTGGGGTCCTCGTCACAGACGGGCTTCGCAAGTGATACCAATGAGGTCTGGATTTACTCTCGAGGAAGTGAGGCCCTCCACATACCTCTCGCGCCAAAAGCCGAGGTTGCAGACCAGATCCTAAACTGTCTGGCAGAGAAGCTCCGGAGAGACTAGAGTAAAGAATCTACTCGAGGGAATTTTTTGAAAAAATTCATACAGATATCTCTGGCTTTACTCACTGGTCTGACCGCTGCGGTCGCGATCATGCTCAAGTCTGACCTCGTAAGCAACAACCTTCTTCAGCGTATCAAAGCAGTCGCTTGGATCGAACTTGGGCAAGAACTTGAAGTCGCAGAACTCGAAGTATCTCTGATCCCACTCGGTCTCGAGGTTCGAGGCGTCGTCATTACTGATCAGGCGACCCCCGAAGCTTGGCTCAATATCGGCGCGCTGGACCTAAGCCTCGGATGGAATTTCAGCACCTCGCAGCCCAAAATCCGATTCGCATCGGTACGCACCGTCAAATTGTCTCACCTTCCTGAGATCAACCGTGGTCCCTACCCCCAAGCGCACGACGTTAACGGAGAGCCAGCCTCGGAACGTCAGGAATCGGTAAACGCTAAAGCCGACTTTACGATGCCAAAGCTTGGCGACTTCATCGATTACATCGAGTTGTTGGATCTTAACCTACACTTGAGTATCGAAGACCAAGAAGTCGCGGTGGGTGACTTTGATATATTAGCGCGTGCAACATCGCCGACGTCGTGGCAACTGGGACTCAAAGCCAACCGAGTCACAACCAGGGGTCATCTCAATTTACAAAACGCCGGGCTTAACGGTTCCTCCTTTGTAACTATCGCTGAGAACGAATTCAAAGTGGCGCTCATGGGCTTCACGGTTGAAACACTCACGCACAGCGTAGGCCTTCAAGGACAATGGGCATTCAATGCGCCTATACCGACCGACAACCGTCTCGAAATAAAACTGGATGGCAACCTAGAAGGGCTGCGGTCCTTGACTCCGAGGATAGACCTCGGCGACCTCTCGGGTAAAATAACCCTCGACGGTGAAATAACAGGCGAACTCGCCAGTCCTCAGTACTCTTGGACTCTTGGTGTCCAGGAGCTTAACTCTCATAAGCTCACAATTGGCGATTTACGAGCGAGTGGCTCAGGCGACCTCGACGTTGTAAAAATTTCGAACCTTCAGGTTCGCGGCGAAATGGGCTCTATCGACGGCGAAGCATCAATTCGATTTGATGATAAGCAAATTGAAACACAGCTGCAGACGGAGCGACTCCAAGTTGGGGACCTTCTGGCCCTGTTAAATGCTCCTCGGGCGGTTAACGGTCCCTTTACCGGAAAGACTTCAGTCATCGGCAAGCTGAGCCCATTGAGCTTAGGTATTAAACTAGATGGTTACTTCGAAAGCCTTGAGGTAAATGATGGTTACTCACTCGACATTGTCGAGCTCAAAAACCTAGCGACAAACATCACGGCGACGATTGACGAGAAAACCATTGATATACGCAAAGCGCGATTATCAGAGCCGAGTCTAGATATAGAGACCTTTGGCGAGATATTCCTAACGAGTCCTGTTGAACTGAACCTTACCAGCAATGTCAAACGGATAAACTTGAAGCCTTTATCCCCGATTGTTGGCCTCTCATTTGACGGCAATGGTCAAGCTGCACTGTCCGTTGATGGTCCTGTGGACGACATCACTGTCTCCGGCAGTGCCCATCTAAAGGGTTTCGCGCTGGAAGGGCTTAAATTCGGGACATTTCGCTCGGCGGTACTCTTCAAAGAAAACCAAATCGAACTTCCCAATCTGACATTGCTTCGAGGCGAAGGTGTTGCCCGCGGTAAAGTAATTGTAGACATTGTGGAACCCTCGCTCGATGCCAACCTCGACTTTGAAGAGATTCAGATCAATCCGTTATTGGACGACCTAAAATTAGCGCCTGAACTGCTTCCGTACGTAAAGGGGCGCGCGACCGGCAATGTTACCCTAAGTGGTCCCATCGCTGAATTGGGCTTAACCGTGAGTGCCTCGGGTAAAGATGTGAGCTTCGACCCACTTTATTTGCCTCAAGCGCACATAGAAGCGGTTCGAGTCACTGGCCCGGATTCACCGATGATATTTGGGATACTGGCTGGAGAGCAGGAAGAGAATGTTATCAATGTCGAAGTTTCATCGACCGGAAACCTCGCAATTGATCTAAAACTCGAAGATTATCCCTTCGCCAACCTTATTATTCCCTCACTCAAAAATCGTCTTGGACGGGTAAATCTGAGTGCCGACCTCGATGGTCCAATTGACGGGCTCAACGGGAGAGTGACTCTCGCCACGTCCGAATGTCGGATTGATACGATTGACCTCGGCGATGGACGGGGAGACCTTCTCTTCAACAACGGTCAATTTAAAGGCAGCCTCTCTTTTCCTGCGAATGCGATTGAAGCGACCGCCAGTGGCCAGGTTGGTGATAAGATCCCGGTTAGTACAACAATCCAGTTTGCGAACCTTGAGCCACTGAGATGGGTCGACCCCACGACTGAGATCGGCTTAAAAACGACTGGTTCCGTCTTTATCCAGGGTGATTTGACCGACCTCCCAGCCCTCACCGCAGATGCAAACCTCACTGCTGCAGCATTAAACTGGCAAGGCATCAACGGCACGTTGGAACGGGCGGCAGTCATCAGCTACGCGAGTGAAAAATTTCGTGTCGCTGAGCTCGATATGAACCTCGACGGACTTCTGGTTTCGGCAATGGGAGAAGTTCCGCTGGAGGGCTCGCAGAGTCTCCAATTACGGGTTCTGGGAAACGCCGGTGGACTTCGCCCTCTCTTTGGTTCCGTTGAATCTCTCTCCGGCGATATAGACGGCTTCATCGACATCTCGGGCGAGATTGCTGAACCGCAGTTTTCCGGGTCCCTAACCATGCGAGACATCAGTGGAAAAGAGCCAACGCTGGGTCTCAGATTCACCGATGGCGTCGGCAGAGTGACCCTTATCGATCGAGACCTTCTCATCGATTCTGCGACTCTTAAAACCGGCGACGGAACGATAAGTGTGTTAGGTAAGATAACGTTCCTACCAGAGTTCCAGCCCCAACTGCAGCTCACCTTGAACCAAGCAAAACTCAAACCCTATCCATCCTCCGAAGCAATCGTATCCGGCGAGCTACAGGTGTCCCAGCCACGCGGCATCCTGGTTTCCGGCGCACTCGAAGTCAACCGCGCAACCTATGGCGAGAATGTGGACCTAAGCCGTCTCTTTGTACGGCAACCCAATATGAGCTTCGGCACAAATATTGAGGAGGAGCCTTGGGATTTGCGCGTGCAGCTCAGTGCACCCCAAGGTATTTTCGTAAGCAATAATATGGTCGAGGCCGAGCTCCGAGCCGACCTCACCGTCAGAGGGAATACCAAGCGAATGGGACTTATCGGAAGTGTCGTTCCGTTAAACGGGACCGTCAGCTACGGAGGTAATGAATTCGAGGTAGAATCTGGCTCTTTCGACTTCACTGATGAATACGCAATCCGACCAAATTATGCGACGAAGCTTCGCGCCGATGCCTGTGGAATGGATCTCCAAGTAAACCTTAGCGGCGAAGCCGAGCGCTTCATCGTCGAGGCCAGCGGCGAAGACGAAACCGGCATTGTCGACGCTCGGGACGCTCTGCTCTGCGCGCAGTTCGGAATCCGGAGTGCGGAGCCTAACCTCACCGCAGACCAACAGGGTTCAGGACTTAAAGACTCTCTGCCCGGCGCGGTCGATGCGCTTTGGCGGGTGAGCGGGATGGACGAACGGGTTCGTCGCTATCTTCCTGTGGTGGACGAATTCAAACTCACCAGCGGTTACTCTCGCTCATCCAAACAAACCGAGCCGCG
>JAYYQC010000249.1:0-17672 GCA_036128675.1 Myxococcota bacterium
ACTCCTTGTCATCAAAGAATTAGGACGTCAGTGGGAATTAAAGTACAACGGGCCCGTCAATGAGACCGACGAACAACACGTTCTCGGCCTTGAGTATCGTCTGAAACGAGGACTCGTCTTAGAGGGCAGCTGGGTGAGTGTGAGCGAAGCAACCGCAGGCGACTTGGGAATCGACCTTAGAATGGACTGGGAATTCGACTAGTGACCCCGCTCATTTTCTCTATTCTCATTAGCCTCTCAGGCAATATTGACCCTCTCTCTCCATATCGCTTTCAACCGATTTCTGAGGTGGTAGTCGACGCGCCTGACGGCTTCAACGAGGAGGATTTACGAGCACTTATCGGGCTCACACCAGGGCAACTTGTTCACAGTAAATCGATTCAAAAGGCGGTTAAACGCATTTATCAACTTGGAACGATTCAAGATGTACAAGTCTTTGCTGAACGACGCGAAGGCGCAGTTAAACTTCGGTTTTTCGTAGAGCCCAAACGACTCTTTGGCGGCGTGGAGATAGTCGGCCTTGAAACACTTGATCCCGATGATTTACGAACCGCGATCTCACCGAAACGGCTAAGCGAAGTAACATCTCAAACTGAGTCCGACATGCTAAAAGCAGCGGGTGCCCACCTCTTTCAGGCCGGCTTCCGAAAGCCCTCTTTTGAGCTTCAAGCTCAGAAGAGGTCGACTTATTCTGGGGTCTATTACCGTCTTTTCGTCAACGAAGGGGAGCGCCAAAGCATCGAAGCCCTGAAATTTGGCGGTACACCACATTATGATGAGGCTTCGCTGATACGCGTCTTGCAAGCGTCGCCCAATGCTCCTCTCACCCAAAAATTTATGCAAGCCGCGCGCACCAAGCTCACTGAGTTTTATCTCGACCGGGGCTTTCCAGACCTGAAGATCCGCATTTCAGAGCCACGTGACGGCTCTCTACTTTTCCATATCGAATCCGGTAAACAGTGGTTTCTTGGTATCAAAGGGCTGAAGGCAACCACCCACTCCCACTATCAAGATCTATGGGCCCAATTTCTTGGGCAAGGTAGCAACCGAGATGTCTCAAATTTGAAGAGTCAGCTAACCAATCGATTGTTGGAGCTCGGCTTTCCCAACGCCGACGTCCAAATCAGCCAGTTTCAGCCCAACGCTCATACTCAGCTGATCGAAATACAAGTGAATGAAAGGAAGTCCGTTCAAATTGAATCTGTTTCATGGCGGGGAGCATCAGCCTTCGATGCAGAACGTCTTCAACAAGAACTCGAAGCGGAATTGGTAGCCGCATTAGAAACTAAGGCTCCGTGGAAAGGGCTCGACGGTTTTCAAAGACGATTGGTTCGAGGCAGCTCTCCAAATCAACAATTCAAGGTGATAGAAGAAGGATTAGGTCGGTTACCGCATCCTTCAAAGAGATGGGTCCCGGTACTTTATACCAAGGCGCTTCGTCGTATCGAGAGCTTGTACCGAGACCGGGGCTACTTTGAAGCCCAAATTAAAACACCTCAAATCAGCGGAGAAGGTAGCTTTAGAAACGTCGAGATTCAGCTCGAAGAGGGTAACATTACGTTTTACCAACAACTCGATATCGACGGCAACAAGGCCTTCAGTCAAGCAGCGCTTTTACTCTACCTCGAGACGATGTTCAAAATAGCACCAGATAGACCGGTCAGACTTTCAATGCTCGAGGAGGCCAGAATCGGACTGATTAGGCGATACAGAGACCAAGGGTTCCTATACGCCCGTGTCGAGTTTGAGCTCCTCGCAAGCGAAAACAATCAGGCGATTTTGAAAATCAACGTTGACGAAAATACGCCGGTCACACTTGGACGGATTTATGTACGTGGCCATGAACATACTTCGGAAGAATTTATTCGGAATCGCATCACCCTCAAGCCCGATGCCCCCTACTTTCTAAACCAGGCCCTAGAAGATCAACGACGGCTTTCAGAACTCGATATCTTCTCACGCGTACGCCTTCGACTCGTCAATGAGGAAGAGCCTGAGCCGGTGAAAGACCTCATCGCCGAGGTCTCTGAAAGAAAACGTACTAAGCTTCAGCTAAGTGGTGGAATTTCGACGGAAGATGGACCTCGTCTCAAACTCGGCTGGTACCGATTCAATATTTTCGGTGAAGGCGTGACGGCCAATGCTTCTCTAAGGGTCAACCGACAAATCTTCTTTGATCTTTATGGAGCTCCTGGTGAGTCTCTCATCGAGCGATACGCATCCTATTCGAGTGCATTTGAACAAGTCTCAAAAGCTCTAGAACGCGAAGTTCGCTTGGGTATCAAGTCGCCACCTATCATGGGTTTACCCGGGCAGCCGGTTTTGAGACTCGACCTTCTCAACGAACGAGACAACCGCATCGCCTATTCTCTCGATGCCCTCAGACTACTCTCAGGTATCGATTTCAGACCTTTCCCCTGGTTGCTCGCCGAGCTCGAACCAGGGTTTACAATCACGAATTTAGAGTGCGCAGATCCGGATGTAGATTGTGGACAAGATCTCGATGGAAATCAGAATACCCGACTCCGACTCGACCGTGGTCAAAGAACTGGATTTAACCTGGGAAGCCAGGTCACCGTCGACTTTCGAAACAGTCCCTTCAATCCAAGTCGGGGTTGGAGTCTTCGGTTCGGGACAGAGTATGCGAGTGGTATCGTCCAAGACCAAGGCGTCAATATCAACGATACCTACGCATTTCTTAAATCTGAAGGACGCCTCACAGGCTATCTCCCGCTTGGGGACTCAGTACTTGCCCTAGCATTGTGGGGTGGACGCATCGATGTCCTCGATGGCACCGAGGCTCCAATTGATCAGCGCTTCTTTCTAGGAGGGCGACGGACTCTTCGCGGATTTTTCGATGATAGTATTTTTCCAGCCGATGCGTGTTTACCCGATGAGGTACGCGATAACTGCGCCGAGGTCGTACCAAACGATACCTCCGGGGCCAGTACGATCCCTCTACCTGGCGGTCATTCTTATATCCTAGGAAAGGGCGAGGTTCGTTTTCGTTTAAGCGAGAGCCTCACTTTGAACTCGTTTCTTGAATCCGGAAATCTTTGGTATCGGTTGCCTTCAGCCGACAATTTTTCATTGCGTCTTGGGCTCGGCGTTGGACTTAGTTACACCACCCCAGTCGGTCCTCTCGCTCTCAGCGTTGGTTTCAACCCCTTTAGAAAACAGCAATACCTCGAATCGCTTTACGAATTTCACATCTCTATCGGCCAATTCTAGTCAGAAGACGGCTAGATTCTGGTCGTGATGTTATACTTTAGTGTAGGCTCACCCGGTAGGGAGATGTTTGAGGATGTGCGGGGCATGAAACCACAAGTATTAGCGGTCTTATTCAGCGATATTCGGGGCTACACCAGGCTCACCAAGTTACTCGCGCCCGAAAAGGTGACGACGCTTCTCGACGAGTATCTCGGCGCCATGGCTGCCATCGTAAACAAGCACCAAGGCCGAATTGATAAGATAATGGGAGATGGACTGCTTGTCCTCTTTGGTCTCAATGATCCCGCGACGGCGGCTGAGCGTGCAGCTCGAGCCGCGCTTGAAATGCTCGAATGTGTCGAAAGCCTCCGACCAACCTGGCAAAAAGAAGGTTCTAATATCGATCTGGCGATCCGCGTCGGGATAGCCACCGATGAGGTGATGGTCGGCGAACTTTCCGTAGATGGTCATATTGAGTTCACAGCTTTAGGCGACGGTGTAAACCTCTCGTCACGACTTCAAGAAAAGGCAAACCCCGGCTCCGCTTTGGTCTGCTCAAAGACGCACGCAGTCCTTCAAAACGCGTTTACACTGACTTCGAAACCCGGCCTCGAACTCAAAGGCTTCAACGACGCCTATGATGCGTGGCTCTTGGAGTCCGAAAGTGCTCAGGCTTCAAATGGTGGCGTCGGAGCGACCGATGGGGGTAACCGTGACCTAAGAGCAACGCCAAGGGTCGACTTAACGATCTCGGTTTCTTATCAAATCGATGGGCAGCAACACGACGAGGAGTCAGTCAACATCAGTGAAGGCGGTATGTTCCTGCGTACTGAGACGCCACCTCCTATAGGAACGCTGCTCTACTTAAATGCTCGAATTCCTTCTGAACGCGGCATTCTGCCTGTCACAATAAGCGGTCAGGTTGTTCGCCATAACTCGCCGGGCGAGGCTAGCGGGATTGGGATCCGGTTTCTTTCGATCGTTGCGGAGGAGGAGTCTACCATTCGTTGGTTTGCTTCTCAGGCCTATAGCCTGAAGCCCAGTCCTCAGGTCGTTCATCAGCTGCCCAATGCGGTTCAGATGATCGTTGCGGATGCCCATCGGTTCGCACAAATCAACGACCTCGTGGTGCCAGTGGACTTTCATCGGATTTCATCGGGCGATACCACTTATTTAGCGCGACGGATTAAACATGAGTTCGAGCGAACCAGACGGTACGGCTCCGAGTTTTCTTGTATTGTAGTTCGGATCGACAAGCTCCAGCAGCTACCAGACTTGGATACAATGGGAGAGGCTCTCGAAAAACTCTTTGGATGTGTTTTCCAGTCCGTTCGGTCGACCGACGATGTGTTTTACCTCGATGATTCGAGGTTCTTTGTTCTTGCACCCGAAACCATGCGAGACCGCGTGTCGACGATTGTAAGACGCATCAGCGAAAGCATCCATGCAACCACGATGGAATCACCTGCACTCGAAATCCTCGAGTGTTCAACCGGCTCGTTTTCTTTTGATGGCCAAAATGCCAGCAGTCCTGAAGAGGTCTTCAATACCACCTTAGGTTCGGCTTGATCGTTAAAAGTGTGAGCTATTTCAAAGTAATCGCACCTCTCATTACAAAAGCAGGCGTAGGCGCTTGACGGCGATTGAATATCCCTTAGTGTAAATTCGTACCTAATTTAGTACCTATTTACTGGAGTGCCCTTTGCTCAAGCTTAATCAAATGACGCACCACGCCATATCAATGCTCGGTTGGCTCGCGCTCGACCGTGCCCAGAGCTGCCAAAACTGTAAGGACTTGGCCAAGCACGTTGGCGTATCACCAACTACCGCCGCGAAACTTCTAAAAGCGCTCGCACGAGACGGTCTTCTCAATTCTCAGCGAGGGTTGCGTGGCGGTTACGAATTGGCGCGAGATGTGGCATCCATTTCGGTTGCGGAGGTCGTCCAGGCCGTTGAAGGCGGCAACCAGCAGAGCAACGATGTCGTCGCAGAGACAATCTACAAGGCCCTGAGCAATCTCAGTGTCTACGAGGTTGCCGCAGCCCATCAGGCACCACCCAAGTTACAAGAACGCTCGGAAAATCAAACAGATAAGAAGGACAATACTCAATGACAACGGCTTTAACTCTTCGCGAAAATAACATCGACCAGTATATCGCCGAGATCAAACGCTACCCACTGCTCAACGCAGAGGAAGAACTTGCATTGGCGCGGCAGTACCGAGACGAGGGTGATATTGCTGCAGCCCATCAGCTTGTCGTTGGTAACCTGCGCTTCGTCGTAAAGATTGCTCACGAGTACCGTCATTATGGCATGAAGACCTTGGATTTGATCCAAGAGGGCAACATGGGCTTGATGATGGCGGTAAAGAAATTTGATCCGGACCGCGGTTATCGACTTATTTCCTACGCGGTCTGGTGGATTCGCGCCCAAATTCAGAGTTTTGTACAGCGCTCATGGTCGATGGTGAAAGTCGGCATGACATCGGCGCGCAGAAAGCTCTTTTTCAAGGTTCGCTCGGAACGAAATAAGCTCGAGCAGGCGAATCCAGAGCTCAAAATCACTGCCAAGCATCTCAGCGAAGCACTCGGAGTTCGTGAGTGCGAGGTTGAGGAGATGGAAGTCTACATGGCCGGTCGAGATTATTCCCTCGACGCACCGTTAACGGTGGATGCGGGCGTCAGCCATCTTGACATGCTCGAAGATGAAGTACCGACGACCGATGCGTTGCTGGCCTCCAAGGAGGAGCACTCTCTTATCCACGAGGCGCTCCACGACATCGCAGATAGCTGCAATGAAAAAGAGCAGTACATCATTCAGCATCGCCTCCTCGATGAGGAGCCCAAAAGCCTTCAAGAGATCGGCGATACCTTCTCGGTGTCTCGCGAGCGAATCCGCCAGCTCGAAAGTCGCGTACTCGGGCGGCTCAAAGCTGCAATAGAATCTAAACAAGCCGAGCGCGACATCTTTCATCCATAACTTCGCGCAATCCCCGCTTGACGCTGGTCTTAGCCTCCCCTAATACGGGTCGGCGTCATGAGTGCGGCTATAGTTATCCCCGTTCGATTGGCTTCAACCCGGTTACCCGGTAAGCCTCTCGCCCTGCTGGGAGAGTTGCCTCTAGTGAATTGGGTTGTTCGCCAGTGCAACCGGGCCAAGCTCGCAACAGAAGTTCATGTCGCAACTGACTCAGAAGAGGTCGCGGAAGCACTGAGTGCAGAAACATGTTGCGTGCACCAGACCGACCCCACTCACCAAAGTGGAAGCGATCGGGTCGCAGAGGTCGCGGAAAAGCTACAACACGAATTTATCATCAATGTCCAAGGCGACGAACCCTTCGTGAGCCCAACCGATATCGACGCGGTCATTGGAGCGCTCGGCGAGTTTGGACATGATATCGTAACGCTCCGAACGTCAGCTACCGACAGCGATGTTCAAGATCCAAACGCGGTGAAGATCGCTCTTGGTGAAAAAGACCGAGCTCTTTATTTTTCTCGCGCACCGATTCCCTTTCAGCATCCGGCTACCAAACATGACCCGAACATATATTGGCGTCACATCGGGCTCTACGGCTACCGCCGCAGCGCACTGCTGAACTGGGCCCGACTCCCTAAAGATCGATTAGAGAGCTATGAGGGCCTCGAACAGCTTCGAGCGCTTTCTCATGGTATGACTATTCAAGCGATTCCTGCTAACTGTCCATCACGGGGCATCGATACTCCCGATGACCTCGCATGGGCACGAACGCGTGTCGACAAGCTCGGCACGGAAGCATTTCCGACTTAAAGCGATACATAAAGAAGAGGTATTTTATGAATCAAAAGGCCCCAAAATTCATTTTCATCACCGGTGGTGTTGTCTCGTCACTCGGTAAAGGCCTCTCTGCTGCCTCGATTGGAGCTCTCCTTGAGAACCGGGGACTCAAAGTATCGATGCTAAAACTCGACCCTTATATCAACGTTGACCCCGGAACGATGTCGCCGTTTCAACACGGTGAAGTCTACGTATTGGACGATGGCGCAGAAACCGATCTCGACCTTGGACACTACGAGCGCTTTACCTCCGCGAAACTCTCAAGAAGCTCTAACTATACCACGGGTCGGATCTATCAGAGCGTCATCAACAAAGAGCGGCGCGGCGAATTCCTCGGTGGTACCGTTCAGGTCATCCCTCACATTACCAATGAAATTAAGCAGGTTGTGTTGGACTCCGCTGACGACTGTGATGTCAGCATTGTTGAAATCGGCGGCACGGTCGGGGATATCGAGTCGCTACCCTTTCTCGAAGCAATCCGTCAGGTTCAATACGATGTCGGAAAGGGAAACTGTATCTACGCGCACGTGACCTTGGTTCCACACATCAAAACGGCAGGCGAGGTCAAAACCAAGCCAACCCAACACAGTGTCAAAGAGCTTCGTCAGATCGGTATCTCGCCTGACATCCTTCTCTGCCGCTGCGAAAAAGAACTTGAGCGCTCGGTTAAAGAAAAGATCTCACTCTTCGGTAATGTCGGCGTCGACTGTGTCTTTAGCGCTGTCGATGTCCCAACCATTTACCAACTTCCAATCGCTCTACACCAAGAGGGACTGGATGACCGTATCAGCGAGCTCTTAAACATCTGGTCACGACCAGCCTCGCTTGAGGAATGGACAGCCATTGCCAATGGCATCCTGAATCCAAGCACCCAGGTAACGATTGCCATCGTTGGAAAATACGTAGATCTCGTCGATTCTTATAAAAGTCTCCACGAGGCGCTTCTGCACGGGGGATTATCCCACGAAACGAAAGTCAACTTTAAGTACGTTGACAGCGAGGGCTTCGAATCGATCGATGATGCCTCCGAGACACTCGCTGAAGTAGACGGCATTCTGATTCCTGGCGGCTTCGGGCATCGTGGAGCCGAGGGTAAGGTTTATGCTGTTCAGTATGCGCGCGAGAACAATGTCCCGTTCTTCGGTATCTGCTTGGGCTTACAAATCGCAGTTATCGAATTCGCACGAAATGTCGTAGGACTGCCGAGCGCAACCTCTCAAGAGTTCGATGAACAAGCGAAAGATCAAGTCGTCGCAATCATGGAAGATCAGGCCAAGATTGAAACCAAGGGCGGCACGATGAGACTTGGCGCTTATCCGTGTAAGCTTTTGCCGGAGAGCCGAGCAGCAAAGCTTTACGCCGCCGAACAAGTCAGTGAGAGGCACCGACATCGCTTCGAAGTAAACAATGACTACCGCGACCAACTGGCGAAGGCGGGTCTCACAATTTCAGGGACCAGCCCCGACGAGAAGCTCGTCGAGATGATCGAGCTAACCGACCACCCTCACTTTGTCGCTTGCCAGTTCCACCCTGAATTCAAGAGTAAGCCGACGAAACCTCATCCACTCTTCAGCGGATTCGTTGGTGCAGCGAAGGCGCGTAAGTCTTCCGCAAGCTAAGGTCGTCTCATGACATTTAAGAGCCATCCGGTTGCCGAATTATTTGAACAACGACAGCTCACTCTTATCGCTGGTCCATGTGTCATTGAGTCCTACGATGTATGCCGAGAGGTTGCTGAACGCGTTCAGCAGGCCTGTCTCAAAAGAGGAATTGGCTATATCTTCAAGGCCTCTTTCGATAAGGCGAATCGCACTTCGATTCACTCCTATCGTGGACCAGGCTTAGAGGAAGGGCTGAAGACGTTGGCAAAGATTCGGGACGACCTCGATGTTCCAGTTCTCACTGATATTCATGAGCCATACCATGCTGAGGCCTCTAAAGATGTCGTGGATGTGATTCAGATTCCGGCGTTTCTCTGCCGCCAAACCGACCTTTTAGTCTCAGCCGCGAAGTCCGGTGTACCGACGAATATCAAAAAAGGTCAGTTTCTCGCGCCAGCTGATATGCGTCATGCCGTCGCCAAGTTCAGAGAAGCTGGAGGCGAGTATGTTGCAGTTACTGAGCGTGGTTCGACGTTTGGCTACAACAATTTAGTGGTAGACATGCGCAGCCTAAAGGAAATGGCGGATGTATGTCGTACACCGGTCGTTTTCGATGCAACGCATTCCGTTCAAAAACCCGGAGCCGGCGACGGTACCACCGGAGGCGACCGAACCCTAGCACCATTGCTTGCGAGAGCCGCGGCCGCAGTAGGGATTGATGGTCTCTTCTGTGAGGTTCATCCGGACCCTAAGAACGCCAAATCCGACGGTCCGAACTCTCTTACCTTCAGTCTCTTAGAGCAGCTCCTTGACGAAGTGTGTGCAATCGATGCGGCGATTCGTGCAGTACGTGCCAACCACGAGCGAAGAAACGCATGAGAAAAGTACCTACCAACGACATCCTCTCTCAAGTTGAGCTCATCGTCCTAGATTGCGATGGGGTCCTTACTGATCGTGGGCTACTTTACGATGATACCGGCAAACGACTGCTACGCTTCGATGCCCGAGATGGTCTTGGATTGGCTCTCTTTACGCGACATAGCGGTAGAAAGGCTGCGATTCTCAGCGGTCGGCCAACCGATATTGCCCACCATCGCTTTGCTGAACTAGGTCTGCACCCAATCAAAGGTCGCTCACGTGATAAAGCAAAGGACGTCTTATCCATTTGTACCGAACTCGAAGTCTCCCCGGAGAGAACTGCCTTTGTCGGTGACGACTTACCCGACTTGCCTGCGATGGCGAAGGTCGGCCTAGCCATAGCGGTCGCGGACGCAGCTCCCGAGGTGAAAGCTGTTACCCATTGGCATCTTGAAGCTAAAGGTGGACACGGAGCGATCCGCGAAGTTTGCGAGACGATTCTAAAGGCATCGGGTGACTGGCAGAGCTGGCTAGCATTGACCGGCTTTGACGTAAAACGCTTCGAGGGGCTCTAACAGAACGTAATGAGTGCAAGCCCAACCCTCCCGACGCGTTGGACGACGCGCCAACGCCTTAAAAATAACCTCATATTCCTAGGCATTCGAGGTCTCTGGGCTCTTATCTCGGCCTCTCCCCAATTTTTACAGACATCGGTATGTCGTCTCTTAGCTTCTCTAGCTTATCGACTTGCAAAACGCGAAGTTCAGCTCTCTCGTCAGCATCTCTCAATGGCATTCCCTGAACTCAAGGCTAAGGGTATCGAATCACTCACCAAAGAGATGTTTGAGCACTTTGGCGAATCGGTGGCTGAGCTCATTAACCTCGACGAATCCGTCGCTGACTGCCTCAATGCACCAGAGAATAAAGCTGCATTTGACCTCCTGCGAGAGAGCCTTGGTGAAGGTCTCGGCGTAATAGTCGTCTCAGGGCACATCGGCAATTGGGAATTGATGGCACAAGCCTTTAGCGCCGCAGGGTTTCCGGTGTCATCGGTCGCAAAACCAACCTACGACCCAAGACTCACCGCTTTGGTGGATGAATTCAGAGGTCGAAATGGAATGAAGACTTTGTGGCGCGGGCAGACTGAGATCTTCAAAGCAATCCTCAGGGTGTTTCAAGACCGTGAGACCTTCGGCATCCTCATCGATCAAGATACCAAGGTACCTGGAGATTTCGTCCCATTCTTTGGAGAGCTTGCGTTTACGCCTACCGCAGCAGCAACACTTCACCGTCACACTGGCGCGCCAGTTCTCGTTGGCTGCCACCACCGAAGCCCGGAGGGACCGAGAATTAAGCTCACCCGAGTCGAGCCTCAGACAGCGGTCGATGACCCTAGCTTCGACCGCGACTTCACCGCGCAACTCACCATGCACCTCGAACAAGCAATCCGCGAAGAACCAGCGCAATGGGTCTGGTTACACCGACGCTGGAGGACTCGACCAGTGGCATCAACGGAGAATTTAGGGAAGAATTAGAACATGTTTATCGCAGTCCTACTCGCTATGCTTTCCTCAACCGATACCAGTCCACTCGACTTCAGATGTGATACGCTTCGGGTCGACAGCAAAGCTGGACAGAGCCTCTGTACCGGTAATGTTGTCGTGATTCGGGGCCCAGTACTGATGTGCTGTGACCAATTCGAGGCCCAAGCAGACCAAGATTGGCAATGGAAGTCTTTCAGCTGTCGTGGACAGGTGAAAGCTCAGCGGTTCAGTGAACGAGTGTGGTCTAACGAGGCAACCTTTAATCTCAAAGATTCAGTCATTACGCTTCAGGGAAGCCCTATCTTGCAAAGAGGCCGCAGTCTGATGACTGGTAGCGAGGTGAGCATTGATCTCAAAACTGATAATGCGCGCATCACCAGTCCGCGCGGTAGGGTAAGTAAAGACGCCGAAACAGCAAGTCCCCATCCTCCAATCATAAAACTTGTTGATGTCTGTCCATTACCAGACAAGCCGGAATTTTGACGTGACACAGCCTCTCCTAAAAGCAGATGGGCTGCAGAAGTCATATCGACAACGCCTCGTAGTAAATAATGTGAGCTTGAGTGTCTCCGAAAAGGAAATCGTTGGCCTTCTTGGACCAAACGGTGCCGGAAAGTCAACGACCTTTGGCATGATCGCAGGACTTACCTCTCCGGATAAAGGCAGCGTCCAGTTATGTTCGAAGACCGTAACCGGCCATCCGTTGGACGAGCGCGCGCGTCTCGGTCTGGGATATCTTGCTCAAGAATCTACCATCTTCCAAGGACTGAGTGTCGAAGATAACCTTCGAGTCCCCCTCGAAGCATCAAAAGTCGCCTCTTCCAGCGCGAACGAACGCATTGACGTAATATTAGAGCGATTTGAGTTAGCTCACTTGCGAAGCTCACTCGGCCGAATGCTTTCAGGCGGCGAACGTAGACGGGTAGAAATGGCCAGAGCCCTCCTGCTTGAGCCAAAGGTTATGCTACTTGATGAACCCTTTGCGGGGGTTGATCCAATTGCTACTGAAGGTATTCGAGGGTTCGTTTCTAACCTTAAACGCCAAGGACTCGGGGTGCTCATCACTGACCATAATGTGCGAGAGACATTATCAATCTGCGACAGGGCCTATATTATCGCGGAAGGACAGATCCTCGTTAGCGGCACGCCTAAGGAAATCATCGATAACCCAATTGCTCGACGCGAGTACTTAGGCGAAACGTTTACCCTCTAAATTTGAGGCATAGCTATCGACAACACGAAACAGTGTCGTGCGCGATAATCGAATGAGAACGACTCAATGCTCGACTCTCATCAAGGAAAACCTAAAGTACCAATCTGCTCAACCTGGATACTCGACGCCACAATTGCGGTCACTTGAAGCGTATTCTTACCCTAATTTTGTCCCAAACTTTCGGCCGAGATCCAACTAAGCGACTGCGGCGCAATTCACAGATAAGGATGAAAGCCCAACTCAGTAGCTCCGGTATAGACTCACTGGGAAAATGCTCTTGCGCTGTGGCTTATCATCGGTCCCAGCGTCCGGAGGTCTCCCAAAACTTCAAGGCAACATCGCGTAATATACGACGCTCCCTTTGAATGAATGATGGAGCACTGGGACAAGAAGACCCGTGAGGTCCATACCATCGCTTCACCGATGTCCTCTTGAATTTGAATGTAAGGCGTTATGAGTTGTTTTATGACACTGTACGCACCCACACCCAATCGGGTGTCTCAAAACCAGCCTCCGAATCCATGCCACGGTGAAAGTGCCATAAAGGACTCTCTAAGTAACTGAAACTTCTGAGCTTTAAAAATCGTGCCAACTTGAGCGTTGGCCTTGGGTCCCCGTTGCGGTACACTGACGGACATCATGGCGATGCAGTTTAAATTACAACAAGCGCAGAAGCTTTCGCAGCAAATGGTCATCACACCACAGCTGCAGCAAGCGATTAAACTGCTCCAAAAATCTCACCAAGAGATGGCCGAAGAGCTTCAGCAGGAACTCCTCGAAAACCCAATGCTTGAAGAATCTCACGAGCAGGATGACTTCGACCTCAATAATGTCTCGATGGAAGATTTCATCTCTGGACAGGGCGAAGAAGCTAAAAGCAAAGACAGCGATGCCACAGCCGCTAAGACAGAGGACAGCCAACTCGCCGAGGACCTCACGCGTAACGCCGGCGAGACCCCTGAACCAACCGCAAAGGAAGTCGAGCACGATCTTGATTGGACCGACTATCAAGAGTCTTACAGTTACTCGCTGCCGTCCGCAGCTGGCGGTGATGATGAGTACCCAAGTCTGGAAGCCACGGTCTCCGGTCAAGAAAGCTTACTGGACCATTTACGGTTTCAACTTCAGATGACCGATATTGATGAGCGTATGCGAACAATTGCGACGCTTATGCTCGAGGAGATCGATGACGATGGCTATCTGCCATCTGACATCATCGAATGGATGCAAGATGAGTTCTCCGAGTCAGGGCTCGACCGCGATGAACTCGAAGCCGCACTTACGCTCGTCCGAAGTTTTGAACCCGCCGGTGTCGGCTCTTTCTGTCTTCAAGACTGTCTTCTCTACCAACTTGAGGCCATGTCTAACCCCGACCCACTCGCAATTGAATTAGTCGCCAAGTTCATCAACGAACTTGAAAAGCGGAAGTACAAAGTCATTGCGAAGACACTTGATATCGAGCTTGACGAGATCAAATCAGCGCTCGAGGTCATCTCAAGCTTAGAACCAAAGCCGGGACGAACATTCGCAACCAAGCCGACAAATTATGTGAGTCCAGATATCTACGTGAGCAAGGTTAATGGGAAATGGGTCATCACCCCTAATGAGGAGGGTATTCCCAAACTGCGTATCTCCAGTCTCTATCGAGAAGCTCTCGCAGGAAGCAAAGGTGAATCCAAATCGTACATGCAGGAAAAGCTCCGTAATGCCGCTTGGTTACTTCGCTCCGTACAGATGCGACAGCGAACCCTCTATAAAGTCACTGAGTCAATTCTTAAATTTCACGAAGAATTCTTCGAATACGGCCCCGCACATCTCAAACCGCTGATCCTAAAACAGGTTGCGGAAGATATCGAAATGCATGAGTCGACGATTTCACGGGTGACAACCAACAAGTACGTGCATACCCCACGCGGTCTCTTCGAACTTAAATACTTTTTCAACTCCTCGATATCGACAAAAGATGGTGACGCCATCGCATCAGAGGCTGTTCGGGACCGAATTCGTGACCTTATCGCAGCGGAGGATTCCGCGAAGCCTTTATCCGACCAGAAATTGGTAACCCTCCTAAAGGCGGAGGGAATAAAGGTCGCAAGACGAACCGTTGCCAAATACCGCGAGATGCTTAAGATACCTTCTTCCTCGGCACGTAAGAACGTACTCTGATTCCCCACAGAACGTTGTTTGGAGGCAGCCCCGTGAAGCTTACTGACTATTTGAATCCCGAGCAGATTCTGCTCGATTTCGACGGTCCTTCGAAAGAAGAAGGTCTAAAGGCCGTCGCTCAGGTGCTGGCGACTCACCCTACGAGCGCACCGGTCGGCCAGCAACTCATCTACGAGGCACTTAACGCGCGAGAGAATCTCGGCTCCACCGGCATTGGTGATGGCATTGCGATACCCCACGCAAAACTTCCACACATCGACTCCATGGTTGCCTGCTTCGCGCGGTCGCGTGCCGGCATTGATTTCGACTCGATCGACAAAGAACCGGTCAGACTATTTTTCGCGCTTTTAGTCCCAAACAACTCAGCGGGGTTGCATCTCAAGGCACTCGCCAGAATATCGAGGATCTTGAAGTCCGAATCATTTAGAGACGACTTACTTTCGTTCCAAACTAGCGATGAGATTCACGCTGCCTTCAAACAATTTGATGAG
The DNA here is from genome assembly GCA_036128675.1 of Myxococcota bacterium. Taxonomy (GTDB): domain Bacteria; phylum Myxococcota; class XYA12-FULL-58-9; order XYA12-FULL-58-9; family JABJBS01; genus JAYYQC01. Next base: position 14,897 of record JAYYQC010000249.1, read on the forward strand.
GCCGATTGAGGACGACCGTGAAAATACTCGTAAAGGCAATAGTAGAAAACGAACCGTATCATCTTGACCTCACGATGATCGCCGGAAATGCGGGACTTCAACGTCCCATCACGCATACAAGGGTTCAAAAGCCTGGTATTGCCCTCGCCGGCTTTCGTCAGTCCGTCCGCTCGGACCGGGTCCAAATATTTGGAAAAACCGAGATTGCTTATCTGAACCACTTAGAAGAACCAGAACGACGCGAGGCTATCAAGGCTCTCTTCGAGTTAAATTTGGGATGCGTCATTGTTACCTGTGGTCTCTCATTACCTAAGCCACTTCCGGAAATTGCAGAAGAGACGGGTGTTGCACTTTTTGTCACCCCCCACGAAACGAGCGTTTTTATCAATCGCTTAAACGGGTTTCTCGACGAGCACCTCAGCCCAGAAGAAGGACATCACGCCGTACTTCTGGATGTCTTTGGCGTCGGTGTAATGCTTACCGGACACAGTGGTATTGGGAAAAGTGAGTGTGCTCTTGATCTCGTTCTAAGAGGTCACCGGCTCGTCTCCGATGATATGGTGATCGCAAAGCAAAAAGCGCACACCCTCGTTGGGTCAGGCACCTCGATTACCCGACACCTGATGGAGGTACGCGGCTTAGGGATCATCAATGTGCGAGAACTCTTTGGAGCAGCATCGGTATGTGAGTCAAAAGAGATTGAACTCATTGTTGACTTGATCGATTGGCGTCCAGATCTAGAATTTGATCGGCTCGGCCTTGACGAAAATACACTCCAGATCCTTGAGACAGAAGTACCTAGAGTCCAAATCCCGATTCGCCCTGGACGAAACATAGCATCGATTGTTGAAGTAGCCGCGCGGAACCACCTCCTGAAGTTACAAGGCGTAAATGCCGCCACCGAGTTTCAAAAGTCACTCGACTCAAAGTTGGCTGAACTATCTAAGGAAGGTGATGAATGATGCTTGAAGCGATTTATATCATCACGGGACAATCAGGCTCAGGCAAAACCACGGCCATTGGTGCGCTCGAAGATATTGGGATTTATTGTGTAGACAATATCCCCGTTACCCTTATCCCGCCGCTCATTGAATCGCTTAATGACTCATCTCATACCGGGCCTCTCGGCATCGGCCTCGACCTACGAACTCCGGATTATCTGGAAAAGCTTACGGACATTATTCAAGAGGTCAAAGATAAAGGTCTGCCGCTCAAGCTTGTCTTCCTCGAGACAACCGAATCCACGTTGATCCAACGTTATTCAGAAGTGCGGCGACCTCACCCAATGAATCAGGGCAACGGTCTTGAGGACGCGATCTCAAAGGAACGCTTGGCCCTCGCAAATGTTCGAGCTCAATCAGACGAGGTCATTAACACAACGAAACTAACCAGCCATATGCTTCGAAAAACTGTTCAGCGAATTCACGGTGCAGATCGAGAATTACGTATGCAAGTTTCGCTTGTAAGTTTCGGGTTTAAGCATGGCCTCCCTGCATCCGCTGACCTTGTCTTCGACGTACGATTTTTACCCAATCCACACTATATTCCTGAGCTACGACCCATGACGGGATTAGATGCAGCAGTGAAAGATTTTGTGATGGAGCATCATTCGGCAACAGAATTTGTCGCGCACTGCGCAAGTATGTTGAGCCTCTTGCTGCCCCAATATCAGAAGCAGGGTAAAGCATATTTAACCGTTGCTCTCGGCTGTACCGGCGGACAGCACCGCTCAGTCTCCGTCGCCAGAGCTCTCGCTGAGTCACTGCAAGAGGCCGACATAAGTGTTGACGTTCGTCATCGCGAGCTTCGAGAGATTTCAACATGATATATATAATTGTAGCAACTCACGGAAACCTAGGAACGTCACTCGTAGATACCGCGTTGACCGTGTTGGGAGGTGATGAAATCCTCACTGCGGTTGGGCTCACAACAAGTGCCTCATTCACGGAATTTGAATCAAGTCTAAGCAGCGCCGTTAAAAGTCACGCGTCTAAAGGCAGAGTCCTCATCCTCACCGATATGTTCGGGGGGACACCGAGTCGCATCGGCATGACACTACATGAGACAGGTAAAGTTGAAGTCGTGACAGGTGTCAGCCTACCGATGCTCTTGAAAGCGCTTCAACTATCCGAAAGCGATGAGGACCTTATCGAAATCGCACAAAAGGTCAGAAAAGCCGGCGAACGAGGTATATCGGTCGCAAGCGAAATTCTGGGAGGAATCTAATGGACGCCCCGACACCTGAGACAACAAGAGGACAAACGGATGTCTAAATCAGAAACAACTGTGACTATAACGCATAGCTACGGACTGCATCTGCGGGCTGCAGGAACATTGGCTCAAAAAGCGAGCTCCTTCGAGGCAGAAATCACACTCACAATGAATACTCTTACTGCGAACGCAAAGAGTATTATGAGCGTGCTAGCTCTGGCTGCACCCAAAGGAGCAACTCTGACCATCGAAGCTGAAGGCAAAGATGCCGACGACGCAGTCTCAACTCTGAAATCTCTCATCGATAATGACTTCGGTTTAGGTAGTTAAATCTCCAATGAGTGTTTCTCCGAGTGAAATCCAAGGCATCGGTGCCGCTCCGGGAATCATTATTGGCAAGGTCTTTCTGCTCGACCGACGAAGTGTCATTATCCCACATGTCCACCTGGATGATTCTCAAATCGAGGCAGAGATACAACGGTTTCATATAGCACTTGAGCAATCCCAAGGGCAGCTCAGGGACATTGGAGCCAAGGTTACCTTGGATGGGCAAGAACACGCAGCT
>JAYYQC010000250.1:0-4876 GCA_036128675.1 Myxococcota bacterium
AAAAATACGCCTCAAAACGAATCCAAAGAAAACGTACCTGGCTGCTCATGGAGACACGCAAGTTGCATGACGCAAGCTTAATACGAGGTCGGAAGTCGGCTCAATCTCATCCAAAATCTCGCGCACTTCGACCTACATTCCCCTCCTTGCAGGCGCAGGCCGACCAACCGTAGGCTAATGTCATTGCTTAAGGGCGGATCACAATGAGCATAAAAGAGACTGGACCTCGTCCGATCAACCCAACTCCATCGGTTGCAGAAACGACGTCCTCAACTGAACCGCAGACCTCTAAGACCGGTGGCTCTACTCCAGCCGCGCCCCCCCCTCTTCCACCGGCGACCGCACTGAGCACCAACCCGCTGGCTGCGACCGAATCGCTGAAGCCCAACCAAGGCCAGCGACCCTATGGCCCCAAACAAGCTACCCAGGATGCCCAAGCGTTGCGGAATGCGATGAAGGGGCTCGGCACCGATGAAGACGCCATCTACACCATCCTTGAGAACCGCTCTCCAGCCGAGCGTCGTGCGATTGAGGCAACCTTTGACCGACGATACGGCGCTACCTCTGGGCCACTTCGAGCCTGGCTTCGCGACGACCTCTCCGGCTCGGAGCTTCAGCGTGCTCTCGATGGACTCAATAGTGGACGCAGTTACGCCCCGGAGGTCGGAAGCCCCGAATTCAACCTAAGACTCGATTCACTCACTCAATCGAGTGTACGCGAGGGCAATCGGTCGCAGCTGCTATTTGACGGTGTCGAGTCGTTCGAAGCACGTAAACGACTCATTCTGAGTGCAACCGACTCGGTCTATCTGCAGACTTTCATTTTTGATGACGATGCAACTGGCTGGGAGACAGCGCGCCTCTTAGCCCAGCGTGCGCAAGAGGGTCTCGATGTCCGCGTCATCTTTGATGGGTTTGGCTCCAACCGAGCGGACAATGAGATTTTCGAATTTATGCGAGCCAGCGGTGTCAAAGTCGAAGAGTATGGAGACCCGTTACGGCAGTTTTGGGACCTCAATGACCGCTGGCATGAAAAGCACCTGATTGTGGACAACCAAATTGCGATTGAGGGTGGAATGAACATCGCCAATGAGTACGCGTTGGGGGGCTCCGGCAAGCTGGTCTTCTCGCGCGGCCCGGAGGCCGAAATGGGCTGGCGAGACCTTGATGTGCAAGTCGAGGGGCCAGTGGTAGCGGATATCGCGCAAGGCTTTTACAAGAACTGGGAGGAGCTTACCGGCAGTGCTGAGCGACGCGCGCCAGTGGACGCGACAGTGATGGAGCGCTTTGAAGACGGTTCTCAAGTGCGCTTTGTGCAGCACCGACCGGATGAAGATGGCGACCAGAATACCAAAGCGCTCTATCTTCAAGCGATACGCTCCGCGACCGACAGCATCGTGATTGAGAACGCTTACTTTTTACCGCCCGCCGAGCTTCGGAATGCGCTTATCAATGCGGCCCGGCGAGGCGTGACGGTAAAAATCATGACCAATAGTCGCGAAACAAACGATATGGGCCCCGTCTCCGACGCCTCTCGCTACTACTACGACGACCTGGTTGAAGCGGGTGCGCAGGTCTTCGAAAAACAAGACGCAACGCTGCACAGCAAAACCATGACGGTCGATAGTAAGTTCTCAATCATTGGTTCGGTCAATCTTAACGGACGCTCACAATGGCGAGACTCCGAGTCAGTCGTCGCAGTCAGTAGCGAGAACGTCGCTTACAGCCTTAACCAGCGCTTTCAACAAGGCCTCGACGGCTGTCTCGAAATAACGCAGACAATGCTTGAGCGCGAATCGATCCTCACCGACCTTAAGCAGTGGGCGCTCTCCCGCTTCGCGTTTACGATGTAGAGATTGGAGAAGCAGAATGACCAACTTAAAGGAACTCATCGGTCACGTGGGCGAAGCGTTGGAAGCCGGTGACGCCGAACAAGCGCTGACCCTCCTTGAAAAGGATGCGCCTCAATTCCAGAACGCCCCGCCCTTCCACTTCGTCCACGGAACCCTCCTCTATCGCCTTACCCGACTCGATGACGCCATTGACGCGTTTCAAAAGGCCACCGAGGTGGGTCCTCCCCTTCCCGAATACCTCTCCAATCTTGCTGTGGCGCTCATTGACCGGTCGGAGAAGCGCGACGGTGATGAAGCTAGAGACGACCTGCATCGTGCGATTGAAGCCCTCGAGAGTGCGGTGACGATGGGACCCAAGCTTCCTCACACCTATGTCAATCTGGGAAGCGCCTATCTCAATGCTGGCGATAAAGACCGCGCGCGTGAAAACCTTGAATTAGCGCTTGAGATCGATGCCGAGTTTGAGCCGGCCAAGCGCGGCTTGGCACAGCTTTAGGGGCTTCACGATGAGACTCACATTTCTCCTGATGTTCTCCAGCATGTTAAGCGGCTGCTCCATCCTCTTTCTAGACGGCGCACCAGCCCCTGAGGAGTGGGATGGACCCGAAGCCAAGTATGCACACTGCGACGAGAGCGCGCTCTGGCCAACACTGGATGGGATTCAGGTCTTAGCCAGTATCGGTGCCGCCGTCATGGCCAATGAGCCTGGCTCAGATAAGTCTGTCCTAGGACCAGACGACCCAATCCCTTATGTGGTTACAGGTGTGGTCTATGCCGCAATCTCAGCCTACGGATATGGGGTCGTCAATGAGTGTAAGGCTTTCAAGGAACATCAAAAGGTGCTGAGAGAACAGGCGCGTTACCAAGGCTTTTATCCGCAGACTGTGCCCCAGTCCGTGGCGGCCACGCCAAGCAGCGATTTCCAGATTCTTCAATAAAATCGATCGAGTCGATCGGTCTGCACTCAGAAAGACGAACCCCGGGTCTGCAAGAATTCAAGCTCTTCGGGCGTCGAATCTCGACCCAAGACTGAATTGCGATGAGGGAACCGTCCAAAGCGCTTAATGATGTCGCGATGTTTGACGGCGTAGACATGCACATCTTGCGCGCAGTGGGCTGCAAAGAGTGATAACGATGCTTCCTGAACCTCAAGCGCTTCGCTGTGCATCATCGGTACTAAGAGAAAATGCTTATGATCGGGCTCTAGCTCAATCCAGCTGCCCCTAGCCTGAGTTGCCAAGCTGACCTCCAGAGCCTTCGCGTCACCCGCATAAGAACGCGCGTCATCGCGGAATATATTTCGTGGAAATTGGTCGAGAACAAGAATCAATGCCAGCGCACCTAAATCCGACGATACCCAGTCGTCGTGCTCACCGCGTGTTGCTTCCTCAATCAGGTCCGCGAAGCGGTCGCGTATCAATGAATCATAATGCTCATCCTTACGAAACCACTGCGAGGGGTCGCTCTCAACATACCAGAACTCTAAAACAGCATCCGCCAATACAGAGCTACCCATATGCCACCTCCAAGAGAGCTTATAAGAATGTGAGCTCTCCCTGGGCCAAAAGATTCTCCAGAACCGCCGGATTTTCTAAATAAACCTCGGGACGCCAGGTCATTGTAAATAAGAACTTCTGATGCACTTCCAGGAGTAAATTACCGGTATCGGCCTCGCGGATTTTATAAGAGAGACAGAGCGCAGGCTCAGTAGCCCCAAAGGTAAGATATTTTCGGTTCTCGTTGATGATCAGCGGTAGCTCGGCGACCAGTCCCCTTCTCCCTTGATCGTGTGCATCCAAGACCGTCGCCTTGATTTGTCCCCAGATGAGATTCGTCAACTCTCCTAGAACATCATGCCCTGACCGAAAGCTAATCTGAGAGTTTAAGAGCGGTGTTCGGCCTGACGTAACAGTCTGCAAGAGCTCAGTTTCGGGTGCCTGCAACATCATGTAGCCATTACACCAATCAGACGACAATCGAATCAGACTACAAATTTGCCCATAGATAATACGGTCGTGAATCAAGTAGGGGCTTTGGGCGACTACCTCGATATTTCCGATAAGCCCCGAAAAGGCGTCCATCGTGATCGACTGAAACTCGCGAATGAGGGTCAACGGATAAAACGTCGAAAAGATATACCTCGGGATTGCAGCGTGAAGCCCTTCGAGTTCATTGCTCCGATAAACGAACGCACAGAGCGACTCCGCCTCATGATCCAGCTTCGGCATCTTCTGCGTATCACTGGACCGAAAGAATATCGGTAGCTCCGCACGCTGATAATGCAGATTTCTCAATGTAGAAAACGCAGCGCTCCCAAGCGTTCGGTCGTCCTGACTCAGAAACACTGCACTGAGCTCGATATTCGCAGCAAGGAGGTCGAAGAGATGGTCCTCAGTTTCCGCGACGATTCCTTGGAGGTGATGTTCTCCGAGCACAGCGCGTAGACGCTCCCGCTCCTCATCTCGATGGTCCAAGACCAGGACCCTCGCCTCAACTTTCGACATAGCGACCTCTCCCCTTGAGTTAAGAGGATATGCGAAAACCGGTTTTCCATGCAAAGGGCGAAATCTATGAGGCTTTTACCTACAGTGCTGACAGGCCCCTACCTCACTCGGAGACCGGAGAGCGGTGTTCCCGGCAGTACGCAAGCCAAGCATCACGCTCCAGAGGTTTTCCGAAGAGATAGCCCTGACCATAATCACAGCCAAGCCCGCTTAAACAAGCCCGATGGACGCTTGTCTCCACGCCCTCCCCGACAACTTGCGCACCGAGACTCTTCACGAGCTGGGTGACGAATTTAACAATGGCAATCGGGCGCTGTTCAGGAAGGTCTTTCACGAGCGATTGGTCGCGCTTCACCATATCGAGCGGTAATTTGTGCAGATATGCCAGCGAGGAGTAGCCCGTGCCAAAATCGTCCAGAGCAATCTGAAAACCATGGTGACGGAGCTGCGCGAGGAGGGCCTCCGCGTCGTCTAGCCGGTCGATCAACGACGTTTCTGTTACTTCCATCACCAGAGATG
>JAYYQC010000251.1:0-2714 GCA_036128675.1 Myxococcota bacterium
TGGGTAACGAAACCCCCGAAAAAATTCCGAAATCGGGTTCCTGACTTTTGCCTGTTGCTCCTGCATTGCATTATTTCTAAGGGGTAACGACATTAAGACAAGTCCCTTAAACGTAAAAGTTAAGTGAGAGCGAAGGCTGGATGGATAGAAATTTATTAGAAGCTGTGGAGAACGGCGGCGTTGTAGCCGACGGCTCGATGGGTGGATCTCTCTACGAACGTGGCGTTTACGTGAACCGCAACTTTGATGAGATCAATCTAGAACAATCGCAGCTCGTCTTTCAAATCCATCGAGACTACCTATTAGCCGGCGCCCACCTCTTGGAGACCAACACCTACGGGGCCAACCGCATGCGCCTGGCTCGCCACGGCCTGGGAGATAAAACCGCCGAGATCAACCGACGCGGTGTTGAGACCGCACTCCGGGCCGCCGACGGTGCTGCTTGGGTCATCGGCTCCATCGGGCCAACCGGACTTAACCCAAGCCACCTACGGCGAAGCGAATCAGAGGTCGCCGCAACTTTCGTTGAACAAGCAACGGCCTTGAAAGAGGCTGGGGTGCATGCCTGGATTATCGAGACCTTCAGCCACCCAGAGGAGCTTCGCATCGCGCTTCGCGCAATCCGTCCGTTAAGCGATATTCCTTTGATTGCGCAGTTCAAAGCCGCGTCTGATGGCAGACTCATCGACGGAACTTCACCGCTGGAGTTTGCCAAGGAACTTCGAGACTGGGGCGCCGATATTATCGGCGTCAACTGCAGCGGCCCGGCTCAAATTTTTGAAATCGCAACCTCAATGGTCGAATCGGATATCCCAGTTTGCGCCATGCCCAATGCAGGCTCGCCGGAAACCGTTGAAGACCGCCAAATGTATCTCTCGACACCGGAAAACTTCGGCGTATTCGCGCGGCGACTCTACAAAGCGGGCGTGAAAATCGTTGGCGGATGTTGCGGTACCAACCCTGAGCATATCCAACGCGTATCATCCGCCGCTCGAATGTTTTCTCCCAAAGCGCCGAGTAGCGTGGTGGTTGTCGATGAACCTGCCCGTCCACAACCCTCAACGCCAATCGACGAACGTACTGAGTTTGGAAAACGTCTCGGCAAGGAATTTTTATTCAGTGTCGAGGTAAATCCAAAGGCCGGTATCGACCCCAGCAGCTCGATTGATGCCGCGAGGATGCTTCAAGATGCTGGTGCAGATGTAATCAATATCGCGGATGGACCACGCGCCACTGTACGCATGAGTAACCTTTCATTGGCAGTCAGCATTCAGCGCGAATTGAACATGGAAACCCTTCTCCATGTCTGCTGCAGGGACCGGAACTTTCTTGGGCTGCAGTCTCACCTTCTCGGAGCGCACGTGCTTGGGGTACAGAATCTTGTTCTCATCACAGGCGACCCACCAAAGATGGGCGATTATCCAAATGCAACAGCGGTGTACGATGTCGACTCCATCGGACTCATTGGAATGGTGAATGGGTTTAATTGCGGTGTTGACCCAGCTGGAAAGCCAATGCCGCATCCAACCGAGTTCGTGATTGCGACGGGTGCCGAGCCCGCAGCGATTGACTTCGAGCGAGAGCTGCTCCGTTTGCGACAGAAAATCGACAACGGTGCCAATCTCGTCATGACACAGCCCATTTATGATCCTGCGCACATGGAACGTTTCTTAGAAGCGACCGCCGATTTAGATGTGCCGGTGATGGTAGGAATCCTACCGTTGGCAAGCCATAAGAATGCGGAATTCCTGCATAACCACGTACCAGGCATGCAAATACCGGATGCAATAAGAGCGAGGATGAAGGCTGCAGGCAAAGGTGAAAGTGCGCGGGAAGAGGGCATCAAAATTGCGGTCGAGGCCCTTGAGGGCCTCCGAAATCGCGTAGCTGGCGCGTATATCATGCCTCCGCTCGGACGCTATGACATGGCTGCTAAGATTATCGAAGCGTTTCGAGATGACCGCTCAATCGCGGCCGGCGTACCGGGTCGGCGAGACTACGCGGCGTCGAGCTCGTGCTGCGGATAGTCGTCGTCACCGCTATGCTCGATGGACTGAACCCAGTGACAACCTTGAGCGTCAAGGAGGCGGCGTAAACGCCGCACTTCACCATCTTCGTTTCGACGCCAAATGCCTGAAGGATTTTTTTCGGCAGTTGTCATGCGGGCATACGCATCAAGTAAAAGGCGCGTGTGTGCTGAAATGACTCGGGGAGGAGCTACCTTTTCAGTCATGCTGCATTCCGTGAGAATGAAAATACACCGTTCTTTTTACGACCAGCTAAAAATCGTTCGATGCGGACGCGAGACGCTTCATCCAAGTTACAGAAACGCATGCGCATAATGATACGTCCCCCTTGAGCTTCATCAAGCGTAATTACTTGTACCTTCGTGGAGATAGCCCGGCGGTCACCCGGCAACCAAAAGTCTACCGATGCAGTTGAACCAGGCAAACGAGGGATTCGAGTCTCGCACTTGACGCCACCGGCGCTCAAATCGGTCGCCCAGAGTAGGGTTCCGTTCTCACGGTCCCGCACCATCATAAAGACGTTTTTACGATCTGCCTCGCGGCGTTCACCGCTGCTAGGCCACTCTTCTTGTGTCCGGCTCTTGTGCATCACTCACCTCCGTTGACTGATGGGTACGGGATAAGCGTGGCACTGAGTTGGTATTCTAGCAAAAAACCGGCGCGATAAAGATTGAAGAAAAGAGTTAA
>JAYYQC010000252.1:0-9315 GCA_036128675.1 Myxococcota bacterium
CGACCAAAGACGACCGCGTCCACCCTGGACACGCGCGTAAAATGGTCGCACGCCTGATGGAGTTCGGGCACCCAGTTTACTACTACGAGAATACCGAAGGTGGGCATGCTGCGGCCGCAAACCTCAAGCAACGCGCGCGGCGATATGCACTTGAGTACGTCTATCTTTCACAAGAACTGGGACTGAAATAGCGCAAATGAACGCCTCCTCGCCATGGATTGGATGGGTGCTCAATGGCACCCTCTTTCTCTCGCTCCTGAGCTGTGGAAGCGAGTCCTCGCTGGACTTCGAGCAGTTTTACGCGAGCGAACTCATCGACTTTGAACCAGGTCCCGGGGCGGGCTTCGGTCAAGATCAGTTGCCAGAGATTGTCCTTGGACCTCCCGATGGCCGAGGGCCGGATGCTGGTGGACTCGATGTGCTCAGCCTGGGACAAGGAGGCTCGATCATCCTGGGCTTCGGCAGCTCTTTGATTGTTGATGGCGAAGGCGCAGACTTCATCGTCTTTGAAAATCCGTTTTGGGTGGGTGGTGACTCGACCAATGTCTTCGCCGAGCTCGGATTGGTCGAGGTGAGCGAGGATGGCCAGACCTGGATTGCCTTCCCTTGCGACCTAGATACCCGCCAGGGATGCGCCGGCTGGCGACCACCACTGGCATTCGCCCCTCAGGATACCCTTCCACCGAGCGTCGAGAGCTGTGGCGGTGACGGCTTTGACCTGGCCGACGTCGGACTCCCCAGTGCCCGTTTCGTTCGGATTACCGACCTCGGTGAAAACGCAACCAGCCCCAGTGCCGGCTTCGATCTCGATGCCATTGCCATCATTCATCATTCCACATCGAATTGATAAGCGCTCCAAGTACTGTTAGGAGACACCGTGAGGTGGTTGCCACATCGGCAACATAACAGGGAAGTCCAGTGAAAACCTGGCGCGGACCCGCCACCGTGATGAGTGAAGTTTCAACAAAACCACTGGGGTAACCTGGGAAGGTGTTGAAGATAATCGCTCTAAGTCGGGAGACCTACCTCAGAACAACATTTCGGCCCCTCGGGACTAGGCGCGCTGGAGTACCCATCGGAAATCCGTCCGAACCGTACTTCGTGTCGCCAATTTAGGGGCAGCGAGGTAATTTATGAAGCTTTTGAAAACACTCTGCATCGGACTCTCACTCTGCTTAGTTGTCGCTTGCGGCGATTCGGACTCAGCCGAGCCGGACAACCAGTCACCCGCGACTGGCACCGATACAACTGATACAACCGACGACACCGTCACTGCCCCTGAGGATCTGACGCTCGCCGGCAGCTATGTCGACAACTGGGGAACCGAACACACCATCGACAATGATCTGTGGACTCAGGGCTCATCTGCATTCCAGATTATTTCTTACGACAATGAGACCGGGACCATCATCGCGCAAAATGATTCCGCAAATGAGTACAATCCGGATCTCTGGAGCCGTTTCGACTGGGCGACCGTCGATGGGCAGCTATGGTACTGTCAGACTGCATACGCGGCTGAATCAGAACAAGCGGCAATTGCAACGCCTGAGGCAGACGCGACCTCACCAGCCGAGGCTGGCTGCGGTGGTTTCAGCTGGACCCAACTGAACGAACCTCTCGCGATTCGCGGGGATTACGGCGATTCATGGGGCGGCGAGCATACCATCACTCAGTCAAGTTGGAGCAGCGGTGGCGCGAGCTACACAATCTCTCAATTCGATAACGAAGCCCAATTTATCATCGCTCAGAACGGCGATGAGAATGAGTACAATCCAGGTCTATGGAGTCGTTTCGATTGGGCAGCAGTCAATGGCGACCTTTGGTACTGCCAGACGGCCTATGCCGCAGAAACCGAGGACGCTGCACTTGAAACCCCTGCAGCCGATGCAACCAATCCAGCCGAAGCTGGCTGTGGTGGTTTTGGCTGGACGCAGCTCGTCGACGCACTCGCGATCCGAGGAAGCTACGGTGACTCGTGGGGCGGTGCCCATACTATTTCTCAGTCAAGCTGGGTAAGCGGCACTGCAAGTTACAGCATTACACAATTTGACAACGACGCTCAGTTCATCATCGCGCAAAACAGTGAAGACAACGAGTACAATCCTGGTCTCTGGAGCCGATTTGATTGGACCAGCGTGGATGGTGGTCTCTGGTACTGCCAGACCGCTTACGATGCAGAATCAGAGGAAGCAGCACTTGCAACGCCGGCAGCAGACGCGGCCAATCCGGCCGAAACAGGCTGTGGTGGGTTCAGCTGGACTCAGCTGACGACACCAACTGAGTAACCGAAAAATGGAGAGACGGCAGTTCCTGAGAATCGTCACCGGTGCAACCGGCTCGGCTCTCTGCCTGGGCTGCCTCTCTGCTTGCTCCCCTCCCATCTATGACGAGCCAGACGATTCTATGTTTGGTGAGGCAACGCTCAATCGTGAGGATCTCCCATTTTGGCCGGCCCCAGGTGAAGCGGTTGCCGTGGATATCCCGTCTCAATATTGGTCACTCCTTATCATTCGACTCGAATCCGATACCTGGTGCGGCGTCTGGCGCGTCTGTACGCATGGAGCCTGTGAAGTTGAGTGGCAGACGAGTACCGGGCTTGTCCGGTGCCCATGTCACGGCTCCGAATTCACCGTTGATGATGGCGTGCCCCAAAGTGGTCCAGCGACTCGCCCACTCCCTATCTTCGCCGTCACTCAATCCGACGAATCCTTGGTTATCCGCCGTGTCGGCTAACGCGGGACTCTTTTTACGTCGCATTTAAGCTACATCATCGTAAAGTCTCGCGGTCGATCATGACCAATTCGAGACATCTGCGATACAGCCAGGTGAGATTTATCGCGCATGTCGGAAAATTCGACATTCATATCTCAAGACTGAAACAAACCGATGAACTCGCCGATTTTCGCAATTTGAGCAGTGCGATGAAAATCAATTACTTGCCCCGCAAGTCGCCCCAGAGGTCGGCCAAAACCCAAAGGTTTGCGGAATTCGCGAACGTTGCGAGGACAGATTATGCGAAAAAGATTATCCTACCCACTTTATCTAGGACTTCTCTTGGGGGGCGTCAGCGCGTGCCAAGATGCCGATAACACAACGCCTGGCCAAGTCATTCGTGCCGAGACCCAAGCACAAGCCAGTGACTGCCCAAATGGTGGCGTCGACATTAACTGGGGTGTCGATGCCAATGGTGATGGCGAGCTCTCCGCCGATGAGGTTCAAGAAACCTATACCATCTGTAATGGCGAAGATGGTGCAGACGGTGCAGCAGGCGCGAATGGCGCAGACGGCGCAAATGGTGCAGACGGTGCAGCAGGCGCAAATGGCGCAGACGGCGTTGATGGCGCAGACGGCGTTGATGGCGCAGACGGCGTTGATGGCGCAGACGGTGTTGACGGCGCAGATGGCGCAGATGGCGCAGACGGCGTTGATGGCGTTGATGGTCAGGACCTCACCGAATGCCTAATCGGTGACGGCTCTATCGAACAAAATTACGTGATCGAATACTGCGGCGATTACGTCTCTATCGGAGCACAAGAACTTCAATGGAAGCTCGTTGGTCAATTCCAGTCAGCGCCCGCTGGTTGCGATATGGGCGAAGACGAGTGTGAAGGATACGCAGAAGTACCCGCTTACGACTCGGCAACGCACCGTGCATTCGTTGTGAATGCTGTTGCAAGCTCAGTTGATATCATCGACATGAGTAATCCAATGAATCCAACTCTCTTCACTCAACTGGTTATCGCCGAGGGCGAACCAAACAGCGTTGCGGTCAGCAGCAAAGGACTTGTTGGCGTTGCAGTTGCTCGCGATAATAAGCAGGAGCCAGGCCTGGCTATGTTTTTTGATGCTGATGGAAACACAGTTGGTCAGGTCGCAGCCGGTGCGCTTCCCGACATGATTGCGTTTACGCACGACGGAAACAAAGCAATCGTTGCCAACGAAGGTGAGCCAAGCGACGACTACAGCGTTGATCCTGAAGGTTCAGTCACAGTGATTGACGTGTCGGCTGTCGATCTTGCAGACAGCGCCACTTTCTCCACGATGACCGGCACCCAAGTTGGCTTTGGTGACTTTAACGCACAAGAAGCGGCGCTGAAGACCGCAGGTGTCAGAATTTTTGGTCCCGGCGCAACAGTCGCTCAAGACCTAGAGCCCGAATATGTCGCGGTATCTGCAGACAACGCCACTGCAACCATCGTTCTCCAAGAGAACAATGCAGTTGCGACGCTTAACTTGAATACCAACACCATCGACGCAGTCCATGCGCTTGGCTTCAAAGATTACGCAGGTCTATCCTTCGACTACAGCGATAAAGACGGTGGCGTATTCTGGCGACCCGACCTGGGCACCAATGTGAAAGGCATGTATCAGCCTGACGCTATGACCTCGTTTGAGATGGGTGGCGATACCTATTACGTCTCGGCAAACGAAGGCGATGCGCGTGATTACTGGTTCGATGCGGCTGACGAAGCAGCTTGTCTGGCTGCGGGCGGAGCTGAGTTTGATGAAGACGACGGTTGCCTTGCCTACTCAGAAGAAGTTCGCGGCGATGACTTGACTCTCGATCCAACCGTATTCCCTGAAGCACTGACAAACGATGACCTCGGACGTCTCAAAACGACCACAGCAAATAACTGTGGCGACATTGATGACGACGGCGACGTTGACTTTATCTGCAGCTACGGTGCGCGTTCTTTCTCTATCTGGAAGTACGACTCTGCGGATAACTTTGTTCAAGTCTGGGACAGCGGTGACGAAACCGAGCAACTCATGGCTGTAAACGGCGAGTGGCTCAACAGCTACACCAATAAGCGAAACGACGATAAAGGTGCCGAGCCTGAAGGCGTGATTACTGGCCGGTTCTTGGGTAAAACCCTTGCATTCATCGCGCTTGAGCGCTCTGGTGGGGTGCTCGTCTACGATGTGACTACACCGGATGCACCTGCGTTCCAGCAATACATCTACCTCAACGACCACGTCTCACCAGAAGCAATGGCATTCGTGCCGAGTGCGAAGAGCCCCAATGGTGCTCCGATGCTCATCGTAGCGAATGAGGTAAGCGGGACCGTCGCTGTTTTACAGCCTACACATTAAGCTTTGAACTCCACCCATCCCCTAATGGGCTCTTGCTCTTGAGTTCAACGAGCAAGGGCCCACTGGGTACCGTTGGTCGTTGCAGCCTACTGCTTCCACGACTTCACCGAGCTTGATTGCATGAAGGCGGGTTTCAGTGTGAGATCCGCCTTCTTCGTGAGTTAACCAGCCCTCGTGGTCAATCATCATAGTTCAAACGACGCCTCCCAGACATCTTCTAAGTTGACTGCGGTAAACTCCGCCGAAAACGCCTCATCGATTTGTGCCGCCTCGCGACCCTTGCAGTCCAGGTCAGGCCCCTTCGCTTTACGCTCCAGTCTTCTTAGATGCCGATTCGTTACCGCCAGCTATACGCCAAAGCACGAGCCAGAACAGACATGAAGAGTGCCCCCACTCTTGGCTCTTCTTTTTGAAGCTGATGAAATTGCGCGGTTCGAATTGAGATACCTCAGACTGGACGTGTTACCCTCACTGTTGCGCCCGCATTTGCACCGGTCAGATAGGCCATTTCTCCAACCACCTGCGGGGTATCCGACGTCATCGCTGCCCTCACCGCCGTTTCGAGTAAATTCTCGACAGTGCTATGCGGTCAGAAACAGACCGCTCTCGGCGCTGCACCCTGGCTGATAATCTCCCCAGTTGTCATGTCCAATGGCTCGACGAGCCGCTGAATTGCCGTCAGACCCTCCTCATCGACAAAGCGAGCCAAAAGGCTTGAAATTAATGTAGCTGTCATCGTGGAATCACCCCTCTTTCGAAGGCCCATGCCGGAGTTGATTTTAGAGAAAGCCCGTACGTTTATCCTACATTTTGGTAGAATTTCATACGTTCACTACATCCGTGTTGGCTTTACGATCATACTCAAAAACTTGGGGAAAAATTTCTTTTGCCCCGTCGCATGAGAGCCCTTGTCCCCCACTTGAATACCCAATACGAACCTCTTCCAGAGGGTAGCAGAAAAGCCCTCGAGCAAGACCTATTCAAACATTGGGAGACACTCCATGGCATTTGTTGCTGAGTACATCTGGATTGACGGCTCTGAGCCAACTCGACAGCTTCGTTCGAAGACCAAAGTCCTACCAGCGGACTTCACAGTTGAAAGCGAAGGCGGTCTTCTTTCTCCGAAGAGCTTTCCTGAGTGGGGCTTCGACGGTTCATCTACCAACCAAGCTGACGGCGACGCTTCAGACTGCAAGCTCATGCCTGCACGTGTTGTTCCTGACCCGATTCGTGGTGCGAATTCATACCTCGTTCTCTGCGAAGTTCTAAACCCAGCAGACAACACCCCTCATGCAACCAACACCCGTGCCAAGCTTGCGCACCTCATGACATCAGCAGCAAGCGAAGAGCCATGGATTGGTATCGAGCAAGAGTACACGATGTTCAAAGGTTCTTCGCCTCTCGGTTTTCCAGCTGAGCGACGTTTCCCTGGACCTCAAGGCCCTTACTACTGCGGCGTTGGCGCTGACGAAGTATTCGGTCGCGAAGTAGCTGAAGACCACCTCGATGCATGCATCGAAGCTGGGCTTGCAATCTGCGGTATCAACGCAGAAGTTATGCCTGGTCAGTGGGAATTCCAAATCGGTGGCCCTGAGAAGGATCCACTCTTGGTAGCAGATGACCTCTGGATCGCTCGATGGCTTCTTTACCGCATCGGCGAAGAGTACGGTATCTCTTCAACACTCGACGCAAAGCCAGTTCCTGGCGACTGGAACGGCGCAGGCGCGCACACCAACTTCTCCACCAAGGCGATGCGAGAAGATGGCGGCTACGACAAGATTATCGAAGCGTGTGAAAAGATTGGCAAGCGGGTTCCTGAGCACCTCGCAGCTTACGGTGACGGCTTCGAGTCACGTCTTACCGGACGTCACGAGACCTGCCGCTACGACGAGTTCAAGTATGGAACCGGCGACCGAACCGCGTCAATCCGAATCCCTGCTCACGTTAAGGAGCAAGGCAAGGGTTACCTCGAGGACCGACGTCCTAACGCGAATATCGACCCTTACCGCGTCGGTACCGTACTGCTTCAGACCATTCTAGACCTAGAATAGTCCAAGCTTTAGCGACTTTATCGCTTGGAAGCCCTGGTCGAGCCCATTCTCGACCGGGGCTTTTCTTTTTTGTCCATTCTCTACTTTCGATAAACTCCGCCCCGTCGTAGGACTCAATTGCGCAATCATCAATCAGGAGAAGAGTCTTGGAAATCACTCAAAACGACCGTGAACGCATTGAAGCGGCAGTGAAAGAAGCGGAAGGGAAAACCTCCGGCGAAATCGTTCCTCTTGTTGTCGAGCGGTCTGGGTCCTACGATTCATTGCGCCCCCGCGCTACGCTCTTGGGAGCCATGCTCGGAGCGCTGGTCGGTCTTGCCGGTCTCAGTGCGCAGATCCCAAGTGCCGACAGTTTTGATACCCTCGAATTAAGCCTGGAACTTTTGCTTTTCGCCATTGCACCGGTTCTGATTGGCGGCGCTTTACTGGGCCTCCTATCAACCAAGTCATCGGCGCTCTTAAGACTTCTCTTGCCTCCGAGCACAGTGGACGAAGCTCTGAAAGCGCGTGCCCAGCAAGCCTTTCTCGAACACGAGATTTTCAACACCCGAGATCGGACTGGTATTCTCATTATGGTAAGTCTCGATGAGCATCGGGTCACCGTCCTCGCGGATGCGGGCATTAATCAGAAAGTGGATGCCTCTACTTGGGATGAGTGTGTCGATCTGGTTCTTGCTGGCATCAAAAAGGGAAACTTTGGAGAAGGCATGGCTGATGCGGTACGGCGCTGCGGCGATATTGTTACCGATGCAGGCTTCACGATTCGCGAAGATGACACCAATGAACTCTCTGATTCACTAAAGGTGGAGGTCTAATCGTGAAACATCAAATCAGCGTCCTCACACTCGCAATCAGTACTCTGCTCCCGCTTGAGACAGCATTTGGGTTGGAAGTCCCTAGACTCTCAAAACGGGTCACAGACCTCGCGGGCATGGTTGAACCGACCGTTGAATCGCGTGTTGAAACCCAGCTCCGTGCGCACGAAGCCGCCACCACCGATCAAATCGCAGTATTGACTATTCCATCTCTTGAGGGAGAGATCATTGAGGAATATGCCCTCAAAGTCGCGGAACAATGGGCGCTCGGTCAAAAGGGTAAAGACAACGGTGCTCTGATTCTCGTAGCGCGTGACGACCGAGCACTTCGGATCGAAGTGGGGTATGGGCTCGAGGGAAAGCTCACCGATATCTACGCCGGACGCATTGTACGCGACATTATGGTGCCGAAGCTGCGAGCCGGTGACTCGAGTGGTGCGATAGAAGCTGGCGCTTCGGCAGTTCTCGGCATTCTTGGCGGAGATGCAGCCATCCAAGAGAAGCTAGATTCCTCGCCATCGGGCTCGGGTCAAAACGAGGAGCTTACCTGGACCGATATCCTAATCTGCTTGGTCTTCTTTGGGCTGATGGGCCTCAAGAGCATGTTCGGCGGCGGCATGCGGACATCAAGACGTTACGGCGGCGGATTCTACTCAAGCGGTCGATCCAGCGGAAGCTCATTCGGTGGCGGGGGTGGTTCGTTTGGTGGGGGTGGTAGCTCAGGCAGCTGGTGATTATTCGCCGATTGCTTTGCGAAACGCGCTAGGATCAGTTTCCTGGTCACGGTCGCGACTATACGCACAGCCCCGCGTTGGTTCTGCCTTGAGGCGTCGACAGTGCGCTTGGCTAACCTCGTTAATGGCATCCATCGCTTTACTACCTAAACAGGTCTTCACCATTTCGTCTCCGCGTTGACGCGCAGTCTTCGATTCGGTCTTCTTCCACTTACAATAATAGGACGCGGCAAGTTCGGTGTAGAGTTCTACCTGGTCGTCTTTGGTGCTTCGGGCCAGCAGGTGCATCTGAATCGAGCGATCAATATCTCCACGAAAACCGAAAAACGTCGACATCCACCAGGCGTCCGGAGCCAAACGGTAAAGGATACCAAGACCGTAGCTGGCTCCTCCCAACGCGGTATTCGTCGATGGGTATCGGTAGTGTTGGCGAGATTCGACAACTTTACTCCATGCAGTATGAACCCTAGGACCGTTAAAGACCGAGCGTACAATGCCCCGCGTCGTTGAGAGCCGAGCCAATAGAGCACCATAAAAGACGTTGCAGTTTGCATCGAGTGGTCTCAATTCAAGACATTTTTCCGCCCATTCAATGCCCTTTTCGAGTGCAGCTTCTCGCCC